>JBGSIY010000060.1:0-11141 GCA_041742275.1 Pirellulaceae bacterium
CCTAGCCGCGACAAGCGAGTGGCACGCTATTACTTCGTTGTCAATCCGAGCTTCCACTGAGGTGAACTCGGAGGCGAGAGGACGGGTTCGGGTGTTGTGCCACCTGTGTGGCGGAGGCGAAGGGTTAGGATCGTTCGATAATTAAATGTCCGTCTTAGCTCTGCGAGCGATCGAAAATTTTTTCTTTTCCAGAGCAAAAGACGACAGTTAAAATTCGGTTGATACTATCGCGTTTCGGCTAATGATTCCAATCAGTTGTGGGATAGGCACTAAGCCTGGGACCGGCGAGCAATGCATTTCGGATCACTTGTTTTTGAAAAACGTTCCAGAGGCGTTTTCTTCAAAACGGCACAGTCTCGCGAACTGGTCGATATTTCATCTACAAAATCGGAACGGCGGCCAACCTGCTAGCCGGCCTTGCGTATCCAATCCTGGAGGACTTGTGCGACGACTTCGGGGTCTTTCTCGATCAGCCGATCAATTTGCTTGCGGATATCGTGCAATTCGGGAACATCTTCGTCGATCACTGTTTCAGTTTGTGATAATTTGCGTCCACGACGACTGGCTGAATAACTGAGGATGAGGCAGAGCACTAGCCCGGAGCCGATAGCCACGATTGCCCCCCCCTGCTGCCCTGTCAATCGTTGCCCGATAGGCAATTGTCTCCACCACGGGGCTGATGAATCGGGTACCGGCAGCATGACGACGTTCAATTGCGCCTGATCGGCGGGGAAACGCGATGCATCGAGAACTTGAGCCACTCGCGACTGAATCGCCTGTTTCAGTTCATCAAATTTGAGTTGAAGTGCTTCCTGCGGAATTTGTTGTCCATACTGTTCTGCAAGTTGTTGTTGTAAGAGGCCGTTGGGGACTGTCACGCGGATCGCCAGCGGATTTGATTGTGACGGCCCGGACCACGCACGTTGACGATCAATCATCGACGTGTTAGTAACATCTTTGCGGGGAGTGGAGCTGTTCGGATCGACAACGAGGCTCGCCTTTGAGGCGGGAACACTCGCGTGTCCGTTGGTTCCCGCCAACACAGGAATGGCGGGTAGCTCGCCGGCTGGCACATCGTCCCGAACCATGCCGCTGGCCGGGATCGGCGATGATGAATCGTCAGCGCCGCTGGTCAGTGGCAAGATGTGTTCAACCGAAATCGTCACGCCCCGGAGGTCACTCAGGGAGTCACGAATTGCATTCTCCAAAACGTTATTCGCATGCAAACGGTTTTGTGTTTCGCTGACGGCCTCATCGATGGATGCGGGCGTTGTGACTCCCGACAGGGCAATACCGGATCCCACGTCGGCTACCACAATGTCTTTGGCTTCTAATCCGGCAACGGTTCCCAAGGCAACCTGGCGAATCGAATGAATCTGTTCGGGGACCAAAGGGGTGGCGTCGCGAGGTCTCACTGAAACCACACAACTGTACTTGCGATTCTCAAATGGCCCGGCTGGATTCGATGCGTCAAACTGCACCCAGACCTGTTGCACAAACGGAAATTTGCTGACCATGTCGCGGATTTGTTTTTTCTTGCTCAACTGCAACTGCAACTCTTGTTGATGCCGCGACATAAACATGTTGATCTCAGGACGCTCGTCCGGCTCGTTCATCAGATCGGCAGGAATGGCATCTTGATCTGCCAGAGTCTGCAAACAAAGAGCCAGTTGATCCGCGGGAACATCAATACCAGTCTCACGAACACGAAACTCTCGAAAGCCCGCTTTCCCCAACACAAACTGAATGCGTTGAATTTCGTCGACCCGCAATTCCCGCCCGGCAAGCAGTGAAACGAGGGTTTGATGTTGAGCCGAACCGAACCAAAGCAACGCGGCAACCAACCCCATGCCAGCGACAACCAAGGTGGCCTTTTGCCACGCGGCCAGTTGCCACCATCCCTGTTGGATGGCTGAAATCATTGGATGCTTCACACTCACGACTCGACTCCTTCAGCGGGTTATGCACCCCGCCCTCAATTGAACGTGCGATCTCAAACTCTCAAGCGACCCGACTCATGTAGGGCCGAGCCCGACTCTTGGGCATCACTAAAATCATCGCGATGCCTCCTTGCGGACAGTGCCAGGCTTCGATCGTTCCACAACAGCGTTCGGCGGCGCGGACCGCTGCCGCAATGGTCGTCAACGCCGGTTTATCAAAATGCCACTGCGGATTAAATTCTTCAGCGGCATGCAGAACACAATTATTCGGCAAGAGGAACTCGTCACTAGCCTCAGGCACAATCGACATATCGCAGACTTCCAGTTCCCACTGTCCGGGTGTATCGATTCCCGGTGAATCGATCAAAGTAATTGAAACTTCCGAACGCAACTCCGCCCATTGAATGGCGTTGGCGATCAGACTATGGACCGCCAGTTTGGTATCGTCATTCAATTGCGGCAGACGAACGTGATCCAGATCGATATCCAAATGTAATCCGCGAGCCTTGACTTCTGGCATTAGCTGATCGACAGTCCTGAGCACCAAAGTATCAATAGATGTCGATTCACGGGCAATATGATTTATAGGTAGAACCAAAACGGACTCCGTTTCCGACTCTGTGAAGTTTATTTTGTTTTTGACTGGATACGAAAAATATCTTGAGTTGGCGGTCGTTGAGCGAGGAACTCAGTAAAGATTTTTTCACCGCGAGGATCTTGTACAGGATCGTCGGCGATGGTGTCAATGGATCCGTTGAATTGAAACTACGAAATCGCCAGGTAACAATATGCGATTTCTAGTGGTCCGCGACGTACTGTCTTGTTTTCGGGAGAATCAAGGAAATTTTTACGCTCGGATACTCCCACAGCGCGAGAGCCACTCGAATCGCTGGTAGGGCGATCCATCGCAGAGTGGGCGTGAGCATGCCAGAAGCAAGAACTCAAGATTCGGGGAGTTTAAACCAGAATATCCACATTCAACACGGGTCAGAACATCCGCATTAATTCGACCGTTCTTGCGGTGACGGTGAAAATATTTGCCCTAGCGGAACGGAAACGTGAATAGAGTTTTACACAGATCCGTCGATAACTCGCGCCACAAACAAAGCTCACAAATCGACAACGCCCGCGGCCCGAAGCGTAAAAGAAAGGAGGCGCAGCCCATCAAATTAAATGATGGCTGAACTGATTGATTCCATTATCCAACGGTCAATATCGCGCAAAGCCAATGCTGGCAGTTCGTCGCCAAAGGGATATTGTCGAACGGTGACATTGAACCCGCCCACATGTAATAACTTCAGTTGGTCGCACAATGTTTGCTCGGGAAATTCGAGTGACTTTTGGCAATGGGCCCAGAGGACAGGTAGTTGCCGACAGGACTTCCAATTCCCCAGCGGATTGTAACCCTGGGGCAGTGAACCATTAACAGAGATCACCCCCGCAACGCGTTCCACCATCTTCATGCCAACGCGCATCGCCATGGTTCCCCCGGCTCCATAGCCCGCCAGAAACACACGGTGTGCCGCAACATTCAATCGACACATCGCGTGGTCAATCGCATTTTCCGTAGCGCGGTAGGCATGCTCAATCCCCTCCGGCTTCTGGCTCCAGAAATAGCCCTGGTGATGGCTGCCCCGGTCACCTTGGGGAGCAACCGCTACATAGTTTCGAAGACTCACATCGGGCATGACACGCAGTATTTGCGAGGCATCATCACCCGCAGAATGGAACCAAACGATCAGTGGATAGGCGTGCTTCTTTTCATAGTGCATCGGCATGAATAACTGCTGCTGATGCGAGATCACAAACGTTGATGGAGCTTCTCCAACCTGAGACTCTTTGCCCTGAGACTCTTTATTATTAGGTCGAGCCGTCGCCAATGTTGCCAACGGACTGATTTGAATGCGATTCATATGTGTTTGATTTCATCTTATGCGGGAATGATGATTCAAGGGCACCGTTTTAATTGACCCAACGATAAACCGTCAACAGCGCTACTATGCTTGCTAGCACCCATTTGACTTAGATTAACAGATTCTTAATGGATAGACATAGTTTTAAGATTCGAGATAAAAATGTTTTGGCAAAACAAAATCTTATCCGCACGACCCGAGGCTGGAACCCAAAAAGCCTGCTACCGTAGCAGGCACGCTCCGTGTGCCGTCCGCCAAACTCCCACACGCTACTCAAGGCAACGATATGCATAATTCGTGCAACGATACGGGTACTCTACAGGGCGTCATGGCAGAATCCATCTTCGACGACCAACGACTCGCCGTATACCGACTGGCCATTCAGTTCGTCGCATCGTCTGTGCGAAGTAGAAAATCCTGCAGCGAATTGGGAAATCGTGCCGCGACACTGTGCGGCATCCGCGGGAGCAAGGGGTGCAGGCGGATCTGCGGAGGGCATTTGGAAAATGCCTGCTACCGTAGCAGGCAAAGTAGTAGGCACACTCCGTGTGCCGCCCGCGCCATACCGCTCCCACTCAGGGCAACGATACGCGTATTCAAAACGACAACTTCGACTCTCCAAAAAAGTCGAAGTTGTCGCACAAGCGGCTGAATAAAAAAACGCGCCCTACATTTTAGGCATTGGCCATCAAACCGTTCATGGTGCTGACCAATTCTTTGACAGCATCGACACTCTTTTGGAAGGCCGCTTTTTCTTCATTGGTCAGTTGAAGCTCAATGATTTTTTCGACACCAGCGGAACCCAAGACAACAGGGACGCCGACGTAATAACCGCCCACACCATATTCGGCATCGCAATAGGCAGCGCAGGGAACTAAACGCTTTTTGTCTTTAACTATCGCCTCGACCATTTGGGCTGTCGCCGCAGCGGGGGCGTAGTAGGCGCTTCCGGTTTTCAACAGTCCCACAATTTCCGCGCCACCCGTTCGTGCGCGGTCGACCAATTTATCAATCGTCGCCGAGTCGAGAAGTTGAGTCAATGGAATTCCGCCCACGCTCGTGCAACTCGGCATAGGGACCATCGTATCGCCGTGCCCACCCAGCAGCATCGCCGCGACGTCCTCGACGCTCACGCCCAGTTCCATGGCGATGAAGGTGCGATAGCGAGCCGTATCCAAAACACCCGCTTGGCCAATCACTCGTTCGGCAGGAAAACCCGTTGTCATCTGAACTTGTTGCACCATGGCATCCAAGGGATTGCTGACAACAATGACGACCGCATTCGGCGAGTACTTTTTGACTTGCTCGGCGACCGAAGCCACAATCTTGGCATTCGTGGCGAGCAGATCATCGCGACTCATTCCGGGCTTGCGAGGAATCCCTGCCGTGATCACCACCACATCGCTGTCGCGGGAGTCCGCATAATCGCTCGTCCCAATCAGGTTGCTATCGAAGCCCATGATCGGCGACGACTGCATGAGATCTAAAGCCTTCCCCTTAGGCATATCACCAGCCGCTGGGATATCGAGCAATACGATGTCTCCCAATTCCATGGAGGCACACCAATGAGCCGTTGTAGCTCCAACGTTTCCAGCACCGACGATTGTAATTTTTGCGCGTTTCATATCGGGGAATTCTCCTGTTTATGCAGATTTTTTCAGACTTGGCCTAGCTGTAAATATCACCCACATGAGCCTTTCGCACAAGGCGTCAGCGACCTGCGGAATTCCCGCGACCGATCGACGTGGGTTCAATCAGCAGGGAAACGGGGGCGGGTGTCGGCTTCTTCTTCCTGAATCTCCCCAGCGGCAGGAACGTCAATGGTCGGCGGCAAACGTGCCTGGCGGCGTTGCGACAAATTCACGCGATCACCTCTCCCAATCCAGAGGGCTAACAGAATGACAAAGCCGAGCAAACCGACAAGTAGAACGGGAACAAACCAAGCGGTTACGTCTTCGGGCGGTTCGACTGTTTGATAGGCCGTGACAAAAATCAGGGGGCTAAACTGCCCCGAAGTCACCCCCTGTTCGGCAGCAAACGCCGACTGATAGTTCCAAAAACGGTACATCAGCCCGTCGAATACGATTCGTTGTTGGCCCGTTTCCAAAATTTCTGGAATCGAGGCCGAGACGACCAGCGTAACGGGAAATCGGTCACGGAAAACTAGCTTCTTCCCGTCAGGACCCTCGACTGCAATTTGTTTTTGCCCCAACGGAACAGACACATTGACTTGATAGTACGAAGGTCGCTCCAAGTCGCCTTGGCGTCCATCATCGGCATAGACCGGAACGACCTGAACAACCTTGCCTTTCATTCGCACGCGATCTCCGGTGCGCAATTGGGGGCGGCGAATCAAGTCAATTAAATCGTAGTGCCGGTTATCGACATTGGAGATGTCCTCGGACGACGCAGTCGCTTGCGCGGCAGAAATTTTTTCGGTCGTCGCAAGCATCGAAAAAAAAGCGCCATTTTCCTCGGCCGACAAGGGCTTGCGGTCGTTTCGATAAATAGAATCCAAAGCGGCCAAATCGAAACCATGACGAGCCAGTTCCAATTGGCCCGCCGACAGCGGCACTTCGCCCGTGGCCGTTGGATACCATTGAAAGCGTCGGCTAATAAACAAACACTCACGCTGCTCACTACCCACCAACGCGTCAAATCCGCCGACAAAAAATGCCTGGCAAGTTATCGGCTGGTTTAACTCCTCCGCCCCACTCCATAGACTGGGAACCTCCAATGTGATGACAGTTGCACGCTGACCCGCATCGTCTTCGATTAAACATTGATAATAAAACGGAAGGTCCAGTCGCATATTGACCGGAGAGCGAATCTTCGTGACCTGGCGTACGCGTCCTTTCACTTCCACTACCCAAAACCGGTACTTTTGGGAATCGGACAACAATGATTCCCACGGCAAGGGGCCGTTGGTCTGAGCCGACTTCTGCATTAAATCGGCAGGAGTTCGCAAACAACGAAACATCAGCCTCTGAATGTATTCGTCGTCCATCGATTCGAAATCGCCGTCGCGGATCAACGCCACTTCCGTAGGATCCATTCCCGAAGCCAGCAATGGGTCGTCGTCAATGTGTGGACTCACTGCTAAAGCCCCCGGCACCAGGCAAAATATCGAGAGGCAAAGTATCGCCAGGTAACGTATCGCCAGGTAAATCAACGAACGTAACCCGTATTTTGATCGATGGCGTGGGACTGCCGCCTTCGCCCACTCGATTCCACCGGCGTGCGATCGAATCCCTGCCGACCTTGTGCTATTCTCAGAAGATACAAGGTCAGACGTAAAACCACCGTCCCGAGGGTTAGATTGAAATCGCATAAATGAGACCGCTGGTTTGAGGCAGTATATCGCAGGCCTATGGGTCGTTCTTCTCTAATTCTGCGATGCGATCCCGAGTCGATAGAATTTCGGAATTCGATTCCAGATTTTTCAATTCGTCCCCCATGGATGCGGAGCCACGTCGCATCGGAGAATAGACCTTCATTTTACTTGACTGATAAACGATTCGCGCGGCCGCCGCCGCTGACAGGGCCATGATCCCAATAATGACCCACCAAATCCATGAATGCGACATCAATTGATCTTCGGATACAGCGATAATTGGGCGAGCAATGACCGCAGGCCGCCCAGCCAAAATTAAGGGGCATTCGGCGATCTCGTTTTTATTGTTGACATACGTTCGCACCTTGTAGAAAAAGCCTTTGACGCGGATGTCCCAATCGACGGGCGTAAATCGATCGGTTGGCTCTTCGGCTCCGGGCGGCAATTGCAATGCGTAAACGCAAAGTGGCGTCTGCCCCGCTTCCTTCCCACGAATCCATAAAATGTAATATTCTTTCACGCCTAATACATTTTTGACCATCTCGACTTTTTCAATCAGTCGCAGATTGCCAGACACTTCAACAGCTTCACCCCGATATATCTCAGGTTGCGAGGATAATTGATAGTGAGTCACGGGCCGATGACGCCGCGATGAATCCTCCAGAATCCAACTCCAAATGACCAGCCAAGCGGGGGAATCCGAAACCCGTAAGACTTCCGTTCGATCTTGTACAATTTTGAGCATCGCATTCTCGAACTTCGATTCCCACATCGCGATTCTCGCGGGATCGATATCGAGCATGTCGAGGTCTTTCGTGACGGAACTTCGCAAGTAGGGCAAAAGTTTCTCCCCCCATTCTTGCGTGATCCGCACCACCGCCTGGGTTGCCTCAATTTTCGCTTCCTCGCCGTCGACTTTCGCTGCATCAGCCAACGCTCGCAAGGACCCAGCATTCACGGCCTGATCAATACTCGTTAGCAACTCCAAATACTCGGAGCGTTCTGTTTCCGAGTAGGCACCTCCAATTTTCAAACTACGCAACAGAGAGAAGAGTTGTTTCTGTTCGGGGGTAGTTAGCCCTGCAAAAACTTCCTGCCAAAACGTTTGTTCAAAACGAAGGGACAAGGGGAGGCCTTGTTTTTTTTGTACCTCTTCCCGACTCCCCGTCGCCCCACTTCCATCCTGTTGCGGGTTCTCACTGTTGTCGGTCAAATTTCCCGCTTGAGATCCAGCGGGGTCCGTCGATCTCTCCCTAAAATCTCTCTCCTGATCATCGCTGTTCTCGGCAGATGCCTCGTCGGATTGGGCCGATGCCAACTGTCCGTATTCATCGAACCCCATCCAGGCCCATCGCTCGGGCTTGCGGGCTTCAGTCATTAAAACCAGCAACAACATCAGCCCGACCACGAGTGAAAAGAGTCGGATCTTCACAGCCCGCGACGAATAGTCGGTCGGGGGCGCTAGTTTCCTGCGTCGTGGATTTTCAGGTTCGTCGGTTAATAGTTGAATCGGATCCATGTTTCCATTGTACCGCAAATGGGCCACAAAAAATAATGCCACAGCGGAGCCCTTTCTCAATGAATTTTTCGATTGCCATTTCCGATGGCTATATTTTTGCCTCAGTTCGTTTTGAAACTTCGATTTCTGGACATTTATTGAGAAGTCGCGACTCACTCGCTCCACCGAACTCTTTTTTTTGCAATAATAGAACGTATCAAGACTTTCTTTTGACCAGCAGGCACGGCGATGTACTTAACGACCCTCGGCAGCATCATGTGGACACGAATCGTATTGCTTAACCAAGTCGCCCTGGTGACTGCCAGCACCTGCCTTTGTTTTGCGACCCCCGCCCCGGCTCAAGAACCGGCCAAGGAATTTTTGCAAGCGTTGAGGGATCGGGGCTACTACGAACTGGCCAATGACTATTTGTCAGAATGCGAAACGAATCCGCTGGTAGAAGATGCGTTTCGCGCCAGAATCCCTATCGAAAGGGCAGAAAACTTGATTCAGTCCACCAGCAGTACTCGCAATGTTGCCGTTTGGATCGAAAGACTAGAAGAGGCCGAAAAAATTCTCGAAGCCTTCACGCAGTCTTCGACGAACGAGGATCTCAAGGGTGCGGCGATCGAATCCCTGGCCAACTTGCGATTCAATCAGGCCCGCTCTTATTTGCTGCAAAGCGAATCCGATCGTATGACCCAATCCGAAAAGGAAGAAAAATTTGAACTGGCTCGCAATGCCTTTGACCAAAGTGTCAAAGCATTCGACGATGCTCGTGATCGTTTGCGGAAACAAATTGAAACCCTGACGCCGCAGGTAACAGCGAACCCGGAACTGCGCACAGAACTTGAGGGACTTCAGAATCGTTATATTGTGATTCGACTTCGCTCCCCCATGATTCGTGAATACTCTGCGGACACCTATCCTCAAGGCGATGAACGGAAAAAGCAACTCCTCGATGCGGCTGTCACCGAATACCTAGAATTGTGGGACAAATACTCTGGCTCCACTGCCGGCTTAGACGCCTGCCTTTACGCGGCACGTTGCTACAACAAACTCGGCTCGCCTGACAAGGCCTTGCCACTGCTGAACGAACTACTGCAACTCGAGGACAAACCGACACTGAGATCGATTCGGCAACTCGCGGCCATGACCGCTGTCGAATCGTGGGAAGCATCACAGCCCTACCCTTTCGATCAAGTCATCTTTCACCTTGAGCCAATGACGTCCGGGCTGAGCAACGCCGAACAACGTGAACCCAATTGGGCCTCTATCCAACTTGGGTTGGCTCGGGCCTATCGGGCGCGGGCTTCCAACATCGCTGCAACCGATTCAGGGTCTGCTGCCGACGCTAACCGCGCCAACAAATTGGCCGCCATGATGGCCAAACGTGCCTCACGTTCCTCTGGACCTATCCGCGACGCCGCGAGACAGGCGTTGCTGGAGTGGGATATCAAAATTGCCGATGCCGACGATGCTTCCGAAGAACCCGTTACGAATTTTGTGGACGCCAAGGCCCGCGCGATCGAACTTCTGGGCGACCTGGAGGAAACCTACACACGGTTGATCGAAGCCAAAGTCCAATTCAATTCAGCCGATCCGGCTGGCAAAGAAGAAAGTGGCAAACTGATTGAAGAACTGAAAGAAGAAGTTGAACTATCCGCCCAATCCGTGTTAGCAATGCTTAACCAGGCATTCCAGTTCCCCAATGCCGACGTGGAGGCCGCCGAGATCAATCATGCGAGATACCTGCAGTCTTATGCATATTTCACCCAAGAAAGATACTATGAACCCTTGGCCCTGGGACAATTTGCCATCGACCGCAATTCCGGTGTGGAATGGTCCCGGCAAATCGCTGGCTTGGGCCTCAAGGCCATCGCAGGACTTTACGAACAAGCTCCAGAAACGGACCGTACTTTTGAACTCGAACAACTGCAGTTGCTGGGAGACCGAATCCTCGATCGCTGGCCTGGTTCGCCTGAGTCCAGCCAAGCCGCCGCAATTCTCGCTCGTTTGGCGATGGCCAACAATGACGCTGAGGCCGCCAAAAAATACTCTGCCGCGATGTCCAGTGAGTCCAGCGGACGATCAGGGGTCGGGCTCCGCTTGGCCCAGCAACAATGGCGGGATTTCAAGTTGGCTAAAAAAAATCTCTCTCCGGAACAACAACAAACACAAGCCGAAGAACTGAAGGCCGAGGCGCAATCCATTGTCAACGCTCTGGAGTCCGGACTGCGTGATTTCACGTCGGAAAACATCAACTACGACGCGGCCTACACAGCTCTCCTCCTGGTCAACGCCTGGCTCGAGGTCGGCAACCCTGACAAAGCCGTCGCGCAACTGGAAACAGCCAACGTCGCTCCCCTGGATTTGATCAAACAAAAACACGAGTCGATCGTCAATTCCAAATTTGCCGATCTGTACATGAAGGAAACCTATCGTACGGCCATCAG
>JBGSIY010000061.1:0-15314 GCA_041742275.1 Pirellulaceae bacterium
GGCGAATACTTCCCTAGTGTATTGAGCAAGCCACTGCCCAGAATCTTCAACCATCGGTGAGTGCGAAGCAGTCGGGGGATTTGATGGAACGAAGGATAACCACCGAACAGTTCGTCGCCACCGAGTCCCGACAGGACGACCTTGAAGCCGTTGTCTCGCGCCAATTTGGAGACACAGTACGTGTTGAACCCATCATTGCTGGGAGAATCAACACTGTGAAGGTAGCCCTCAACGAGCGGTTTGGCTTCGCGAGCGGTCAGTCGCCAATCGGTATGTTTGGTGCCGAAGTGATCAGCGGTGCGCCGAGCCACGTCACCTTCGTTGAACTCGTTCTCGTCGAACGAAATACAAAATGTGTGCAGATCATCAAAACCATTCGCTCGTGCAAGAGCGAGGATCGCTGTCGAATCGATGCCACCACTCAGGAAAATGCCAACTGGAACATCGCTTACAAAATGTCGCCGAATGGAGTCGTTCAAGGCGTCTCGGGTGACTTCTCGTGCTGTCGCGGTTTCATTGATCGACTCCGAATACGCTAATTGCCAGTACTGATTTACCGTGGATTTTCCCTCTTTCCATAGTAAAGAGTGCCCGGCCGGTAGTTGCGAGATACCCTCGAAAAGCGAATCAGGCTCTTGAATACTTCCCATCAGTAGAAAACGCCCCAGCGCATCTCGATTGAAACTCGGAGCTACGTCCATGCCCGCGATCAATGCGCGAACCTCCGACGCAAAGGTGATCGAGTCGTCCTGAATGCAAAGATAAAGCGGCTTGATCCCAAGCGGATCTCGCGCAAGAAAAAGGGACCGTTCATCACGGTCCCAAATGGCAAACGCAAACATACCGGCTAATTTTGAAAGCATAGCTGGGCCATACGCTGCATACAACGCAAGAAGAACCTCGGTATCACCTTCACTCGAGAAAGTGGCACCTGCGGCGACTAGTTCGTTACGCAAATCACGATAGTTGTAGATCTCTCCATTGAAAACAATGGTATACCTACCGTCAAACGTCGACATTGGCTGACCGCCGGCGGGACTCAAATCAAGAATCGAAAGACGGGTGTGTACCAATGCTACTCCTTGATCGTTACAGATGTATTCCCCTTTATCGTCTGGGCCACGGCGTCTGAGAGAATCAAGCAGTGACAGACTAAAGCCACACAAGAAGTCTCGATCTCGAACGCCAACAATACCACCAATACCACACATGATCATTAAGCCATAGTTCTAAGCGATCGAAAACGGTTTCTGCAGTAGTGCCGAGAGGAAAGCGTCTTCACTCGCGAATTGACTGGTTGTCGCCCAGCAATTCGGAGTTTAGTTGCGAAAAGTTCGCCACACTATGCCGGCACATCCGCCGCGAGGCAAACCGGTATGCGAGGTGGTGCTCAAGGGAAGCCGCTGGCTGCTTATGAAGAACCCCGATATACGAAGGGTGAAGATCGCGACACGGACGCGCACTTGGCCGCCGTTTAAGAACTAAATGAACCGCAAGATCATGTCGATCAAGCGCCGTGTCGGCGGCTTCCGCAATCTAGAAAACTTCAAGACATCGATCTTTTTCTACTGTGGTGGACTTGATCTTTACCGAAGATAATCCCGGATGGAACTAAAAGCCACATCCTGGATCCCGCGTACTCTTCCGTTGGATGAGCCAAAAACATCCCAAAACCTTAATGAATTGTGGGACGTGTATCGAGTCCAATCGTTAATGGTTAGCGATCTGCTCGTAAAGGTTCAAATATTGAGAAGCGATGTGTCCTCCGTCAAAACGCTTTATATTTTCAAAACCACGTTGTATCAAATCGTTTTGATATCGCATATCTTCGATCACACGTTCAAAACCGGCACGAATAGAATCTACGTCAAGCGGATCGACAAAGCAGGCTGCGTTGCCAGCAACCTCCGGCATGGAGCTTACATTGCTCGTCACGACGGGACGTCCCGTCGCTTGAGCCTCAAGGATCGGGAGTCCAAATCCTTCGATTGTCGATACAAACGCGACAATATCTGTCTTGGTGTACAGTCGAAACACCTCTGCATCCGTCAATTTCGATTTTGATTGATATCGAATCCGATTGTTTGATAAAGTCTCCAAAGTGGACTTATCAAGATTGCCAACAATACAAAGCTCAACAGGCAGCCCAGCAATCGCTTGAGCCACTCGATTTATATTCTTGTTAATGGCCGTGCCGATTTGAAGAACCCGAATAAGACCCCCAGGAGCCCGCGCCGGAGTGCGAACATACATCGGATCGATTGCGTTATGAATAACGTGAATTTTGTCAGGATCGCATTGCACGTATCGCAATAAATCTCGCTTTGATTCTTCGGAAACCGTCGTTACGAACCGACAGTTATCGATGGGCCACTGTAGCCAAACCTTTCGTAACACTCTGGCTTTCCATCCGCGGGTTCTCGTCATGAAGCTACAATCATGATTCGTCAGAATCGTTCGCTCACGATCCAGTCCCAAGGTGAGATAATTCGTATCCCCTGTTACGTGATTGACTTCCGACTGCTGAAACTTAGCCACGGCAATATTGGCAGCACGACGAAAAATACCATTGCTTAGGAATGGTGAAATAACGACGCGTGCTCGAATCTTTGTGTCGAGATCCGATCTCACGCGCTCAAATATCGCTTCAATGCTAAAGTTTGCATCTGTGCGACGTTTGCGATGAAAGTAAGAGACTGGAATCAATGGTCTGGTCCAGCGGACTTGAGGTCTAATTCAAAGACTTTGGCCCGCACATTTGCGATGTACTGTGATCGGATTTGGCTCGCGATAAGTCCCGCTCGGCCTTCAAAAAGACCAAATCGAAAGACGTAATGATATAGAAACCACAGCCAAGGTTCGCCGGGAATGCGAATGGCGATGCGTTTCAGCCATCGGCGACGTTCTTGTGCGTTCCCAAACAACTTGGGTTCAACACTTTCACTGCCGTACTTTCCAGTACGCAGTAGGCGATGTCGCAGATGAGCTTCCCATGTCGAATATCGATTGTGTTTATCGATGTACGCCTCGAGGCCCTTGAAGTCTTCGTGGATCAATGGCGTTTTAAGAATTCCCACAGAGCCATCCACAATGACGCGCTCGTGAACTTCCATGTCAAGAGTGTCGCCGGAGACTTCGATCAGCTTCTCAAACTTAGCATGATTACGTCGAATCAATAGCACAGCTTGGTGGGAAAATCCGCCGAACCTCATCCGTCGACCAAGAAAATGAAATCCTTTGAGAACCAGAAATCCGTTTGCGTCACCTGGTGCCTCAATGGCGTTGGCTATTTCAGTCCAAAGCTCCGTAGGAACCACTTCATCAGCATCGAGAAGCAGAATCCATTCCGTTTGAATACTCAATGTTGATAACGCCCATTGTCGTTTTTTCGGATAGCCACCGTGATGGTTGAATTGGACGACTTCGGCGCCATACCGTTCAGCGATCTGGCAGGTCTCATCAATGCTGGCAGAATCCAGTACGACTATATGCTGCGCGGGTAAACATGAATCCAGGCAGCGAGCGATATTCGCCGCTTCATTGCGCACGGCAATAAAAACGGTAACGGGGACAGTCCCTTTTCGTTCGCGCAACGATTGTGCAAGCGTTGTTCTCAAGATGGTCTATATTGTGGGCAATTTGAGTGGGTCGTTGTTTAGCATCATTTACTTGCCAACAGTTTTCTCGCCTTGACAAGTGACGCTGGATTGCCTGCAACAACCGTCCAAGGATGTACATCCTTGGTCACGACCGCTCTTGCCGCGACGACTGCTCCTACGCCAATCAAAACTCCTGGCCCTACGAACGCATCCGCGCATACCCAAGCATCATCGCCAATTTCAATCGGTGACTTCAATAGTGGCATGGTTGAATCGGTGTAGTCATGAGAGCCTCCACACAAGTGTGCACGTTGAGAAATCGTCACTCGATTTCCAATCAAAAGGGGACCAAGATTGTAGACTAAGGCGTTTTCGCCAATTGCGGAATCGTCGCCAATTTGAAGGTTCCAAGGGAAATACACGACCGCAGACGGGTACACATGGACATTTCGACCAACCCTAGCGCCAAACAGCGTTAGCAGTAAACGGCGAGCCCCAAATAAAGGACGCGGAGTTAATCGAAAAACAATGGATCCAATGCTCCATGCGATGCGCTTCAGCATTTCCGCGTTCGTATATTTTTTTGATTCACGATTCGCCGCAATGTCAAGCTTGTTTATCACTGAAGGTACACAAAATCTGGTTTGTCAGCACGGTCGAGCATCCACTGATAGACTGAGGCCATTTGGTGGCCAATCGAGGGCCAACTAAACGAACTGACTGCATGCTGTCGTCCTCGTAATCCCATCATCGCTAATTTGTCGAGATCGTATGACATCGCATCGCGCAACGAATTTTCAAGTGCGGCTGGTGTGGCCGGGATCCACCATCCACATTCATTTTCAACAAGGCTCTTCCACGGAGTGCCGTGGGTTGCAATCACGGGCGTTCCAGCAATCAGGGCCTCTGCGACCACAACACCAAAGTTCTCGCTGAAGCTGGGTAACACAAAAAGGGATGATTGTTGAAGCAACCGCCACTTATATTCTCCTTGAACCTCGCCAACGTATTTGATGGAGTCACTCCGAGATAGGTTCAGCTTACTTGCCAAGCCGGACTCATCTGGACCCGCGAGAATCAGCTCCCAACCGTTCGGTCGCATTCGTCGCCAAACTTCAACAAGTTCGCTCACGCCTTTCTTGGGATGCAAGCGAGACATAAACAAGGCAGTTTTCGTTTTCAAAGCCGAGTCCACAGCACTTAGATGGAATTCGACTCCATTGGGAATGATCGCGATCGGTTGCCGAGCGCCGAGGTTTCTTAGCTCGTTCGCTTCTAACTCGCTTGTCGCGTGAAGTAAAAACGCTTCATGAAAGTCTCTGCACGCAAACAGCCACCACGCTAGTGTCTTTTTAAGCTTCCGGTGGGACAGGGACCAAGGGGAAAGCATCCCTCTGGGAGTGACAATTCGCCGTAATTTCTTCTCCCGAGCGATAGCTGCCGAAGCGCGATTGATCGGCAACCACTGTCCGTGGTCGTGAAGGATGACGCGAGTGTCCTTGTCTCCTCCACCCTGATTCGAACAACTCAATTGACGTAGCAATCTACGGAATTGCGAAGTACCTGAGTCCAACGCTATTGCGCTCACCTTCAGGCCATCGAAGCTAATGTTCTCTCCGAACTTACTTCCTTCTCCCGTACAGAGTTGAAAATCTAAACTAGGATCGGCGGCAATCGTGTTTAGGCAAAGGGATGGCACGGTGCGCGACGGTCCACCCGCATTAATTCCCAAACTGCCAACCGTATGAATAACCAGATTGCTCATTTAAAAGAATCGTTCGGTGCAACTGGAAATCGGCATGCCACAACAACGCTCGCGTTTTGACGGGATATAGGACATTTTCGAGTGTCAACGTCGTTTAGCGTGTCGATGGTTCCGATACAATCCATCCTTGTCTCGTTCCGACTTCATGCAACACAAAAACAATGATAACTGACCATACGAATGAGTTAACGAAGAACTCAAAACACGCGCCGCGCCAACAAAACGAAAACATGCCATTAAAAAGGACGCCGCCGATCACATAGCCTCCGAGAAGCTTTTCCGAAACAGTTGACATGATTTGTATTAAGCTGCCAAAGACGAAAAGGCTTGCGAAGACTCCCAACCCACCGTACGAAAGATAACCGTCAACGATGTACTGGGGCTTTGCGGACACGATGGAGAGGGCGGAAACGACTCCGTTCTCTACGACGCGTTGATGCACCAATCGCTCTGTAATAGGCTTTTTCGGCCAAAATATTCTCGGAATTGGCGTTTCGAACGCTTGTAACATGATTTGACTACCATAGAACTCACGTTTCACCGGAACTGAACCGAGGTAGGTGACGAACATGCTTTGTTCACTGAGGCGATTGGTAAGGAAATACCAAGACTCATCTACCAGCTTGTCCAGCGGGGTTGCGTTTATCGTTTGAAGAGACCTTTCAAGTGCCTCCAATTGCCCAACGTTGTTTGACCATGTGTACTTGCGAATTTCGTTAGCGAACGGTGGCAAAACAACAAAACCTACGGCTATAATCGATGTTGTAACAAGTGTCGTCGTACGCGGAAAAATAGGATAGAACGCAATTGAATTCAAAATTACCAAGACGAGCACCTCTTCTTTCCACCCACTTACAAGTGCAAGTACAAGCAAAATCACGTTCCCTATTAAGGCGATAGGAAGCAGGTCGCGCTGGGTACGGTAGGCGGTTCCAAGTGACAATCCGCCAGCGACGGTGAGTACACCTTTACTACGAATCTCCAATTGAGCTAGTCCGGGGATGTATCTGAACGCAAGCATCGTGACCAACGCAACGACCGCAAGGCGAAGCAGCGTTGTTGCAAGCGGCTTTTTGAACCTTAGTCGATAAGTTTTCCGTGGTTTCCAGCGGATCCACGCCCCTAGCCCAAGTAGTAATCCAACCTGAGCGATTAAGTAATAGTATTGAGCATACGAAGCTAGCTGGATTTGTGTAGGGCTCCCCATTCGAATCGAATCAAATGTCGTAAATCGATAGCCTTGCAAATCAAGCCAGAAAAATACACTAGTTAGAATGTTGTATCCTACGAAAATGAGATTCATCAGTGACCATGGACGCAACGTTTGTTCGCTTTGAGGAAGGTCAGTGGGAATTAGAAAAATGACTCCTCTCAAGCTGGCCACCAAAAGTAATACGGAGCATCCCCAGCACCACCACCAGCAAAGATCCGGGTTACTTGTGAGTGCGGTTCCAATGAGAACCGAAAACAAACAGAGCAAAATTCCGCTTGGGGTAAGTCCGCCAACCAACCGTGGTCGCTCAGTCATTTCGTTTGCTTTTCGAGGGAGCGAGGAAGTCGATCAAGAAATGCTTTGGCAATAGCGTCACATTGTTTCGCAATCGACCATTCACAGATGCTTGAATGGGAAACGCTTCCCATTTCAGCAAGAATGCCGCGATTGCTTGTTGCGATTGAGTTCAACACACTCGAAAGCGACCGAATGTTATCCGCTTGAAAAATCCAACCATTCGTGCCTGGTTGAATCAAGTCAATCGCACAGCCTACGCGATCACTCGCGACAACAGTTTTGCCACATGCCATTGCTTCATTGATAGCTAGTCCCCAAGTTTCACTGGGACCGCGCGATGGCAAGACAACCACGTCCGCAAGTCGATAGGTCGTCGGCATTCGGCTTTGATTTTGAAACCCAATAAAGTGGGTACGTGCGTTCGCGGCAGCACGTAGTTCGGATTCCATGGGGCCGGCGCCAGCAAAAATAAGTTGTACATTAGGATCATCCAGTCGATTGAACGCTACTTGTAGAGTTTCTGGTGCTTTTTTGTGTTCCAGCTTCCCGACAAATAGCAAGACAATCTGGTTGTCGCCGATGCCCAATTCACGCCTCCATTGTAGGGCATCGGATTCTGCCTTGGCATTGTCAGCAAAGTACTCGTTGTCGATTGCATGAGGTGCAAAAAACAACTGTGATTCATCAAGTCCATGAGCCACAAAGTAAGCCCGATTGTTGCTTCCGACGTATAGCGCCGCATCAATATGACGATAGACCCATTTTAATGCCATTCGACGAATCCATGTTCTAATACCGAGTCTCTCGTCCAGCAAGGTTGAGTCACCACGGAAATAGATCGGCAGCTTGCCCGAGAAGTGACGGATCACTGCAAGATGGGACCGATATCGCCATCCATAGACTAGGATTGCATCAGGCGCCCATGCCCCAATTTTGAGAGCCGCGTCTGGACAGTCGATCCCACGACTATGGTGAGATCCCGGGTCCGAGGACACATTTTGAAGAAACGTGTATGGGTAGCCATCGAGCAATGGAACGTCCCAGGCAATTGTTGTACCAAATCCTGGATCATGTCCACCGTTAACCAATCCCTTCCAACCGTAGAACACGTGAATTTGAATCCGGGAATCAACCGCAAGTCGCCTAAATACAGGTGCGTAATACTGGATCGGGTGCGTAATCAGAACGGCGAGGCGAAACGGAGCTTTAGCGGTAGTGATAAAAAGACCTTGTTGAATGACGTTTTCAGTGAACTTCTTGCGATTGTCGGTTGTGCGTGTCACCGAAACCTTCAGTGCCTAAGATTAACTAAAGACACGACCGCGACTAAGACCAGACGCCAAGCCTCAGATGGATTTCTTTCTCGGCAATGCAAGGACGTCACCAGAATAAACCGCTATATCTGGTAGCGGTCGAGGCTTAACACGATCATTAAACCAGAAAAGATCGTATTCAAGTGCTCGAAAGTAATCTTCCAATGAGAATCTATTTTCCCCGGCACGCTGAATGTGCGACTGCACATGTTCGAAAATAATCGTCGGTCTACAGCGTTGAATGGTTTTGATACCTCCTCTCAAGACAGCAGGCTCAAAACCTTCTACATCGATCTTGAGAGTATCGCAACGGTCTATACATTGAGCGTCCAAGGTCGAAACGGGAACCTTTATTAACGTGCCGTACTCAGGATTTTTATTTTCGGGAGCAAGGTACCCGTCTCCCGCATTGCTCGATTCTGGTCCGTAGGCAGTAAAAGCGTACTCACCAATCGTGTCGGAAAGCGCTAATTGACGCAGGTCACAATTGTTTACTCCCTCATTCCGGCGCACATTCGCATATAGATCTTTATAAATTGCAGGGCTTGGTTCAAAAGCGATGACATTGCCATGTGGTCCAACCAGTTTGCTAAAGAACAAAGTGTGCCATCCGACGTTTGCACCAACTTCAATCACCGTTTCGCGAGACTTTACATGCTCGGTCGCAATGGCGCGCAACGCGCTCTCGTAGTTGCCGAAGGTGAATAGAGACCAACCGATATGACTC
Source organism: Pirellulaceae bacterium (assembly GCA_041742275.1). GTDB lineage: Bacteria > Planctomycetota > Planctomycetia > Pirellulales > Pirellulaceae > BJ22. The sequence goes on from JBGSIY010000061.1 coordinate 8,915, forward strand.
GACGGTCGAACTCGAAAATTTAACTTGTCAAGGCAGAGGTCGTAATATTCGTCAAAAGCAAACGTCGAATTTGGGCAATACCAATTTGCCAATCGCTCCATTCCACGGAATTTTGGAAGTATACGCGTAAATGAGGAAATTTTTTTAACTAGCATACTTTCAACGCAACAGTAATGGATTGGTAATCAAATTTGAATTTCGTGCAGATTGAAATGCTGACGGGTAGGTAAGCAAGTGTATTCAGAGAAATTCCTCTGTTTTCGCCAGCACGGTTCTAAAGAACTTTGCCAGCTGTTTGGCTTGCGCCTTTGCGGTGTAGGGTTCAAACGAGTCGATACTTAGTGGAACCGTCATACGGTATTTTCCATCTAGAAACCAAGCCAACCGAATCTTTTCAGCTAGACTGCGTTCTGTCTCGCCGTCATTCATTGCGATACAAACCGTCCCTCCAACAGCCCTTGCGAGATCAACGACGGAACTTTGCTCATGAAAAATCGCGAGCATCGGCTTGCGAGCGAGAAGATAAGGATAGATCTTGGAGGCGGTGTAACCGGGATCATCAGACCCTGGAACAATTAGAGCATCGGCGTCCAGCAAGCAGCGAAGTGTTTGCGAATAGGGAATTCGGTCGGAATGTTCCACTACGATTCCTCTCAGACCATATTCCTGTGCTAGAGGTTCAATAGTTTGTATTCCTTTTCCCGATGCTGCATAAGACGTTCCTACAAAATGAATCTTCAAGTTGCATAGATCGCGTTTCGTTTGGTCAGACTGGTACCCTTTGTCGGGTAGGGTGCCGCCTCCGCTCGCCATCCGTAATTCGTTTCTTAGTGCGGAGAAGAACGCATGCAGCGCACGGTGCAAGTCCTCGCCTCCGCGCCCCACATAAACCCAATGCACGCAGCCATCGTCGGGATCAAAAACCGACTGTTCAATAGTTGCATCCCTTCGGACTCTTTCTAAATCTCGATCATCACCGGGAAATGGTGCAACCAGCACTGGGAACTCCCGATTCAGAAAACGATACCTCTCAATGAGTTGCCGCGGATAAGCTGCAGAGACGCTAATGATGCCGCTGCAATTCATTAGCACCCTCGGTTCAGTGCGTTTCGCAAGCCAATGAGCTACCGCATACTTCGATCTACCACCGGGTGGAACGACTTCTGGGTGTTTTTCATAGTAGTCATTCACCCAAGGGTCTTGGTAATCCATTACAAATGGGATTCCAAATTTGCTTTTCCAATAGGGCCCCAAAGTATGAACACCAAACTGAGTAGTGGAGAAGAAAACTAGATCGAACGGTTTGTCACCTTCTTCTGCTGCGGCCAGCAGTCTAGTGCCGCCTCGTTTTAAGGCTCCGATAGCACGATTCGTCAACGTCCCGAGTCCAGGAATGCAACGGTATGTCAATCCAAAACCATCCACGCGGTCGATTGGCAAATCTGTGGGGAGCCCGTCAGCCAACCATGGATCAAGTGGAGCGGCCACGGATTTGGGGGCAACAGCCAGCACTTGCGTCTCAATCCCCAGATCTTTCCAGTGCGGCAGCAACATCCGCACGCGCTGCATATCGGCCGCGTTTGTCGGGGGGAAATGTGGTGAAACAACAAGGAGGCGTTTCATCTGGCACCTGCCCAGACGGTCAACCAAGTAGCACCTTTTCCTGAATACGTTTTCAAATGAAAGAACGACATTTCCATAAGGGAAAAGTAGGCAAAGCAACCATAAGAAATGTAAGAATCAAGCGGTCGATTGCCCTGGATTATCAATAGACGATACAACGACAAGCTTCCTCAGCAGTATGAACTGCTGTGATCAAATCGCAACTCCAAATACGACCATTCTGGGTGCAGATGTACAGAAGGATTCAAGTGCCTTTTCGTCACGAAGCCAGAGTTGATTTCCCAGATTCCGACGGTCTGAATCCTCGATGATTTGTCGTGTCCACGGATCATAATCCCTTCGAACGAATCCCGCTGACTTTAAGGCAGTTTCGCAACGTTCGCTAACGCCTTCAAGAAGAATAGCCTTTAGGCATGGATCTTGAAGTGCATTAGCTGCACCATTAATTGCCTGTTCTTCAAATCCCTCGACATCCAATTTCATCATGGTTGGCGAATGCCCAGCCAAAACTTCGTCAATCGTTTTCAGCGGTACAACGGCAGATTTGCCCTGATAGTTCTCGTCGACAACTTGATTTTCGCAATCACGATCCAGGCTGAAGCGAATATCGCCCAAGTGATCACCCACAGCGGCCTGAACAAGAGTGACACGATTTTCCAAAGCGTTCGCAGCAATATTGCGAGACAGGTTGGCGAATGTGGATGGAGCCGGTTCGATGCAAACAACCTTCGTTCCAGCGACTCCGGCGGCCAAAATAGTGTAGCTGCCCACGTTTGATCCAACATCCACAAACAGAGCGTCTGATGGATTGGGTTGCCCGGAAAGAAAATGTACGACGAAAGCCATATCGGCGAACTCGTGCAGACCACAGTAAATGTTTCCGGTCGCGCCTGTCATGCGACGATCAACAACTAGTTTGGTACCTCCTATCCAATGAATGGTGTGAGGACCCGGTTTGACCCTGTACCTAATCTGCCAGCTTAGCCAACGCCACCAAGCCTTGAGAGGCTGTTTGCGCGCCAAAGGGTGGGCGTTGATAAATCGTGTCGTTCTAGTGATGTCTCGAAGCGAAATCAACGTTCTTTACCTTGCATGGTTTTACACAGAAAGCGTTTTGCTGTACTTCGCTATTTTTCTCACGGAGAGGTTGGCAAGCGAAATTCCATCCCGACGAAGCGGTAATCGAATCCCACAAACCATCTTGGGAACAAGAAATCATTTAGTTGACAGCAACTCGAGCGAACAGCGCATTGGCAAATGGCACACCAAAGTCCAAGCTAGGTCCTCGAGCGACTTCATAAAGCCCAGCGAACTTTAAGCCGTTCTGAGACAGCAGTAGACTGATTTCGCTGAACGCCGTTTGGTCAGGTTGCCCATGAAATCCAACTTCGGTAAGGACGAAAGAAATCTTATCTAGCAATTCTCCGCAACCAAGTAGCACCTGCAAGTCAAACCCTTCAGTATCAGTTTTTAAAATATCAATTCCAGTGATTTGGTTGCTCGCACAGAAATCATCGATTCTAACAACTTGCACCTCTTGGGTCCTAGATTTTGTTGTGTCTAGGGGATCAACCACGTATCGAAGCGAGTTACAGACCGTTACATCTGTTAAAGCAATGGTTAAAGTCTGCGGAGCGTCCCCACACGCGACTGGATGAAGATGTGCACCTGATCGTGAGCTTTGCCGGTCGGTCAGTTTCCTGAACGCGGATTCCACTGGTTCAAAACAGTGTATCGTTGCGTTTGGGAAAAAACATTGAATATCGCTTACTGTCTGACCCTCGTTTGCGCCCACATCAAAGATGGTAAGCGACGATGCTGAATAGTTCATCATTCGGAGGAGATCAAACCAAGCGTTCCTTCCACGAGGATAGGACTTCATGACCCTGCGAGGACCAAATTGCATAGCAAGTCGCTCGAAACGAGTAAGGCATCTATACGTCAAGTAACCAAAATTCATTGTTATCAGTAACCAAATAGAGCCTAAACGGATTGCTCAGGCGAAAACGCGATGTTCTAGTCGCCGCCACCATCGATTCTTTTTCAATGCATCCGTCGCCGCTGTCCAATCAACCATGCTGTCGTTGATATCGTGGCACCCTAGCTGCGCGTCAGGCAGTTTCCCATTTTCGATCGTGTCAATAATGTAGGGAAGCTTAGAGTAGAAATCTTCACAGCGGTAGGGCGGATGTAAGTACCACATACCCGCGCCGCTTCCTAAGAATTCGAAACGACACATATTGGCCTTGTTCATCGCTGAGGTCATCCAGTGTTCGGGTAAATCCCAAGCAGGATTTCCCTCGACACAAGCTTTTAATACCGATCGTAAGGTCGGCCGCGATGGCTTAAACTCTCCGATTCTTTGATGAAACCGCGTTCGATCGAGCATAAATAGTCGTGTGCTCATGAAATCAAAGCGGTGGCCACCGCGCGCTGCCGAACTCTGTTCACATGGCAACGTGAGGATTCGAAGATCTGGGGTTGGCGCACCGGAATATGCACCCAGAAAAAGTATATCCGGATTCGACTCGAAAACGTCAATCGCTTCCTTAACCCAAGAATTAGATCGACCGCCAAAAAATATATCAGCATCCGCATGGATAATATATCGACCACGCGCGGCAGACAGCCCGTAAAAATAGGCGTAGCTAGGTCCTCCTCGGAAGTCCTTCATTGGTATTTGTGTACCGCCCGACCATTCAGAGTCAACCTTTCTACGGGCTTCGATTGAGTAGTCCACCACCTCGACGCGGACCCCTGATAAGCTGCTGACAAAGTCTAGCAATCGCACTTTCCCAATTTCCCAATCACTGCCAAAACGTCCTGGGCTCTTGTGTAGATCAATCGTCAAAAGAACTTCATCAACCTGATGCTGCCAAGCAGTAATCTGGTGCGTTAGCAACAGATTTGAATGCCGAAAGTCAGAAGGTGACAGGTTGATTTGAAAGGAGGTCAGCAAGGATCGATTGCTTCTTAAGAGTCGAGCGAATCAACGAAGCTACGCAAAAGATGCCCAGAATGAACAGCGGTCGGAGCCATCGCCGAGATCTGCCGACATCGGTTTGACCATTCTTCGTCACTTATTTCATCCGACAGGTACTTCGTGATTAAGGTCGCTAGGTCCCCACAGTGTTCTGAAAGAGGCATGATCGAATCATCCCAGCGATAACCGCGAACGCCCACTCGCGTTGAGGCGACAGGTAGACCCCAGCCTAACGCGGCTGCGACTTTAGTGCTTGCACCTCGCCCCTGGCAAAAAATGGGATTGGCAAAGCACTTCCAAGTTCCAGCTTCCTCCGCAAGTTCTTCATCATTGAGTCTACCAACATACTGAACACAACGATGGTTTGCCTCCAGTTGCCGACCAATGTCAGGCGGCCCGCCGACCACTCGAAATTGCAAGCCTGGGCTATCGTCAAGCTTCGAAGCTAAGCGGCGGATTCCGTCCAAATTGGGAACGTGATTGAGCGTCGACACCGTTCCGAATCGATTCGCGATTGGATTTCGGCGCAGTGAATTGATCTGAACAGGTCGTGGAAGGAACAGGATTCGCGGACTTCCCAGCCACCGCTCAAAGATAACGTCGTCCTCAGAAATACAAATCGTCCCATCTAAGCATTGTCGCTGTTTCGCTTCAGCATCAATGACTCGGCCCATCCATTTGCTGGTTCTCGCGACTCTTCGGAGGGACTTCCGCTCGAATAATTGGGTGTTGTGAAGATCTGTACTCTCTGCGCCGTGCGAACAAAAGATCAACTTAACGGAGCTAGCGAAGCGTTTCCGTAATTCTGACGCCAATATCAGCGGTTCCGAATTGTTCAAGAAAACGACACTCGCTGAGTGCCGTCGAACACTCCTTTCAATAGAGTGCGTGACTTGTTTGGGAACTAAATACTCGAAGGGTCGTGGCACAATTCGTCGACATACTTTTGAAACGAGCGATTGATCGTTCTGATAGGAAATCGATTCTACCGAATATCCAGCCGCAGCAATCGCATTCGTGTAGTCCCGAGTGCACCACTGAACCCCGCCGCCGCTCGTGGAAACATACGATTTGTTGGTAACAAAAATCACAGCTTGTCCTAGTTGCGTCACCGTATTTCAATTTGACCCTGCATTGACACGAAATGTTATTGCCGCTGAAAGTCATTGAAATACTGACTGTAACTTGAGTCGCCAAAAAACCTAATGTAGAACCCCTTGACGGCTTGCGGAAACGTCTTGAGAGACAAAGGTTTGCAGAGTGAACGCGATATCAATTTACCCGGGTTGATCCTTGGGTTCTCAGCGGAATAACGACAAACTTCATGAATCAAAGAATTGCCATACAAAGCAAACAATACTTCATTGATCTTCTGAAGAAACCTTGCCGCCTGAAGGTATGGTAGCCCTCCCCGATACGTTGAATTCATTGTCGTATACTTTGCCAAGGGAGTCATGCAACACAAGATGGGTTCATTGATTTGAAGTGTCCTTGCGAATTCCTGAAGAGCACCATCTGCCACCGTCGGACCAACTTCAAGGTTAGAATGGCTGTCACACCGCCAAAACATTCCGCCGTTCGATATAGGTATGTTGCAAAACAACAACGCCGCAAGACGAAGCGGTTCAATTACTCCTTCGTGCCAATTGCCGGCTAGTGCCGCGAGAATGAGTTGAGCTTGCTTGAAAGGGCCATTGAGCGGAGACTGCTGTTTTCGCCCATCCTCAACCAAAGTATTGCAATGCCAGGGAAGGCAGCCAAGGTCATTGTTTCCGAGAAACAGCAGGCCATTTT
>JBGSIY010000062.1:0-1745 GCA_041742275.1 Pirellulaceae bacterium
ACCTACGGTCGTGAACAACGTGATCACACTGGCCAGCGTTCCGATTATTTTTGCGGCCGGGGCCGATTTCTATCACGATTATGGCCTGGGACGCTCTCGCGGAACCTATACGTTTCAGTTGGCAGGTAACGTTCGCCAAGGCGGTTTAGTGGAGAAGGCGTTTGGGCTGACATTACGCGAGTTGCTGTATGATTTCGGCGGCGGAACGGCCAGCGGGCGCCCGATCCGTGCGGTCCAAGTCGGTGGGCCGCTCGGGGCTTATGTTCCGCCCCATGATTTCGACTTGCCACTGGATTACGAAGCGTTTGCTCAGCGGGGCGCCATGCTCGGCCATGGAGGGGTCGTCGTGTTCGACGAAACGGTCAATATGTTAAAAATGGCTCGGTTCGCGATGGAGTTTTGTGCCGAAGAATCGTGTGGCAAGTGCACGCCGTGTCGCATTGGCTCGGTTCGCGGGGTTGAGGTGATTGACCGAATCGAACAAGGCGAGCGTTTAGCAGAAAATGTGGACCTTTTACACAGTCTATGCGATACAATGCAGTATGGATCCTTATGCGCCATGGGGGGCATGACGCCTTATCCCGTCATGAGTGCGCTGAAGCACTTTCCTAAAGATTTTGGTCTTGAGGCCGTTGAATCCACAGAGTCACAGGAGAATTCCTAATGTCCTGCCAGAATAATTCTTGCGGGTGTAAAAACCAATTATTTGATTTGGGAACCCCAGCCAGTCCATCGGCCGAAATGGTTTCATTCACCATCGACGGCCGGCCCGTTTCTGCTCCGGCAGGAACTTCCATCATGCGTGCGGCTCACCTCGCAGGCATTGCCATTCCCAAACTCTGTGCAACCGATCAACTAGAGGCTTTTGGATCGTGCCGCATGTGTTTGGTCCAAGTCGATGGCCGCCGAGGCTTTCCCGCCTCGTGCACGACGCCCGTGGAAAAGGGAATGCGGATCACCACACAGAACCCGCGCCTGGCCGAACTCCGTCGCAATGTCATGGAACTATACATTTCGGACCACCCTCTCGATTGTTTAACGTGCACCGCCAACGGCAATTGTGAACTGCAAGACATGGCCGGCGTGGTGGGTCTGCGGAACGTGCGTTATGGCATGGCGGGGGAAAATCATTTTGATGCCCAAAGTGCGGCTCCCAAAGATGAATCCAACCCCTATTTTTCGTTTGAACCAAGTAAATGTATCGTTTGCAGCCGCTGCGTTCGGGCCTGCGAAGAAGTCCAAGGCACATTTGCTTTGACTATTTCCGGACGCGGTTTCGGTTCCAAAGTCTCGGCTAGCGCGAATGAGAGTTTTCTGGATTCCGAATGCGTTTCCTGTGGCGCCTGTGTCAACGTTTGCCCGACAGCAACGCTTTCAGAAAAAACCCTGATCGAGGCGGGACAGGCCGAGCAGCAGGTGACCACAACTTGCGCCTATTGCGGTGTGGGCTGCTCTTTTCACGCAGAGATCAAAGGACAACAAGTCGTTCGCATGGTTCCCAACAAAGACGGGGGGGCCAACCAAGGTCATGCGTGCGTGAAAGGCCGTTTTGCCTGGGGATACGCGACGCACCCCGATCGTGTAAAACACCCGATGATTCGCCACAGCATTCACGATCCTTGGCAAATTGTTTCATGGGAAGAAGCTTTTCAACATGCGGCCAGCGAGTTGAAACGTATTCAAGCCAAGTACGGTCGGAAATCCGTGGGAGGCATCACGTCGTCGCGATGCACCAACGAAGAAAC
>JBGSIY010000063.1:0-11158 GCA_041742275.1 Pirellulaceae bacterium
GCGACTCACGCCCAAGTCTATTTAAATGAACAACCGATCGGCGAACATTTGGGAGGGTGGACGCCGTTTGAGATCGAATTGACTCACTCATGGCCCCCCGCCGATTCAGAAAAACCTGTAGTCTTGCGCGTCGACGTCGATGAACGGGTGGGGCATAACACCCAAGGGTTCCTGCCGATCATCACCAACCATTTTGGGGGCATTTGGCAACCCGTGGAACTGCAAAACCGCGAGTCGGCCCTGATCGATCGGGATTCGGTCCAGATTGTTGCCGATTTAGAGCAGCAAGAAATCAAAGTCACTGTGCATGCCGCGGCACTCGCCGACACCACAGACCAAATCCGTTTATTTGCAAGGTCGTTGGCACCCGTGCCCTCAGCAACCATCCCTTCGGCTCGAACTCCGAATTCACCACCCGGCCCGACCACAAACACGCGCCCATCAGGCGACGAGGGATGGGTTGAACTCTCGCTTTCCCATATCGAAATCCAAACGGGAACGCCGCTGCGATTCCAAACCGACAATCAGTCCTCCGACCATTCACCTTGGGTGGGGCGGACGATTCGCGCGTCGTGCAAGTCACCCGATATGCCCCTGCTCCCTTGGTCCCCAACCGCACCCCAACGATATGAATTTCGAATCGACTATCAATCGTCCCCCCCAACGTCACGCCAACCGACTGGCAACTCGCAACCCACCGCCCGCGACACAATCACCCTCACGACGGGCTTTCGCGATTTCCAAACGGCCGGTTCGGGATTCCTTTTGAATGGCGAGCCTGTCAGTCTCCGCGGCGTCTTGAATTGGGGTTACGCGCCACCCAGTTACGCACCGTCATTGGATGAGGCGTTTATGCGAGCTGAGATCGAGTTAGCCAAAAACCGTGGTTTCAATTTGATGAAATTTTGTTTGTGGATGCCCCCCCAACGCTACTTCGAATTGTGCGATGAACTCGGCATGTTCGCTTGGGTTGAATATCCCACCTGGCATCCCCAACTCGACCAACAACATCTGACCGAACTCAAACAAGAATACCAAGAGTTCTTCGAATACGATCGCAACCATCCGGCCGTTGTACTTCGCAGTTTGACCTGTGAAACGGGCCCTAGTGCGGACATCGAGGTCATTCGAGCACTGTACGCGCAGTGCAAGGCAGCCGTTCCCGGCGCCATCGTGGTCGACGACAGTAGCTGGATCTCTTGGAACCGAGTTCATGATTTTTATGACGATCATCCCTATGGCAATAATCACACTTGGGTCGAAACCTTGGGGAAGCTAACGGACTATATCGCCCAACGTGAGGAACAACCATTGATGCTAGGTGAGGCGATTGCGGCGGATTCGTGGACCGTCTCAGATCCCGAACTGCAACAACTCAACCAAAACCACCCGGCCCATGCCCCCTGGTCGCTGGATGCCGGGCTGGTGTGGATCGACGAACTCGCAGAACTAGCCGCAACCCGGCAACGCGTGTTTGACCCGCAGCTGTTGCTCCCGCAGTCCCTGCACTACGGCCAGCTCATGCGGAAATATCAAATCGAAACCTATCGTCGCGAGGTCCCCAACGGCGGTTATGTGGTTAGCGTGATTCGCGATTTCCCTAAGGCGGCGATGGGGTTGATCGATTTCCACAATCAACCGAAACACACGCCTTCCGAGTGGCATTTTCAAAACGACTCGATGCTGCTACTGCGAACCAACGAGGACCGTCGCAGCTTCGAGGCCCAACGTCCCTTGACCCTAGGACTCGGACTGGCGACCCCGCAAAACCTCACCGAACCCGCTACCACTATCGCCTTCAATTTGGAACTAATCGATGCCCAAGGCGTCAAGCAGGGTCGAGCGAAGCAGGTGCAAATGGCGGAAGGGGCGGCTCCCTATTGGGCTGAAATATTACTCACGCTTCCCCAGGTCACACAGCCACAGCGAATGATGGTACGGGCTCAAGCTACTGCGGGTTCCCTGCAAGCCACCAACGAATGGCCCATTTGGATTTTCCCAGCGCCTCCCGCCGAGCCGCCTGCGGTTCAAGTCCATGCGTCCGCAGCGGATTTGGCCGATGACCTGCAGCTCGCGGCGACGCCCTGGTCTCAAACAGCCTCGAACGCGGCCGCGACCACGCCGATCCTGACCCGCAAACTGGACGCCGATTTGTTGGAGGCGCTTCGGCAAGGCGCTCGCGTGATGCTGATACCCGACGGCACCACGGGGAGTTTCCCTACATCACAGCATTGGTTCTTGCGAGGCGCCCCCGTGGTCCTCCCTCATTCCGATGACACATGGCATCTCCCAATCTCACTTCGCTCGAACGATCAGACCACCGAACAAAACATGCTGATCGAACTGCAACACTTCGATTTGGCGGGGCCCGCGGTGCCACGAATCGATCGCTTCTTGCCACTGATCGATCCTCTGCTGATTCTGTGGGACAATCATGACATGCGCGAAGTCCATACGCATGGTTTGGTTTTTGAAATGGAGGTCGGGGAGGTCGGCCGTCTCTTTGTCACGTCCCTGAACCATGTCGGTCAAGAAAACGCGGCGGGCCGGTGGCTGTTAAATCACTGGTTGAATCACCTGAGTACCCCGGTCATCCCCCCGCGTTTGGATGCCGCGACTCGTGAAGCAACCCTCGCACGACTCGTTTCCGAACTGGGCCGACAAACCCTCCCGCTGCACGCCGAACCGTGGAAGTTCCGCCCCGACCCCGAACAATCAGGGCATACGGATGGTTGGTTCGATGCTGACTGGGAAGACGATAAATGGGACAGCATTCGCGTCGACGCGCACTGGGACGGTCAGGGCTATGGGGACCTGGACAAGTGGGGGTGGTATCGCACCCGAGTCACCTTGCCCAACGACTGGCATTCACCCCGAACCTATTTGAACTTCACGGGGATCGATGACTACGCCGATATCTATGTGAATGGTAAGAAGGTCGGAACGGCCGGGAATATCGAAACAAAAACAACGGCGTTTGAGGAACGCGTCAGCTTGGATATCACCCCGTTTGTTCAAGATTCTCGCGAGTTGCAGATCACGGTCGCTGTCTACGATTGGTACGGGGCAGGGGGGATCTTCCGCCCCGTAACGTTGTCGACGACCCCCGTGAACCAAGACCCTCCGATTTTGAAATAAGGGGTAGCTGCGCTGTGCTTGGTTCTTGGTTCTTGGTTCTTGGTTGTGGTTGCGGTTGTGGTTGCGGTTGTGGTTGCGGTTGTGGTTGTGGTTGTGGTTGTGGTTGCGGTTGTGGTTGTGGTTGTGGACCGCTGAAGCAGGTTGGGTTCTGTGATCAGTTTCGGCGGTGGCCTCAACCTCTCGTGCACACCCGTCATTAGTTGCGGTCGCGGCTATCGCCGCTGGGGTGGATGTTGGGGGACGCCACATCTGCGGGTGATACCCGCAGCTATGTGCGGTCGCGGCTATCGCCGCCGGGATGCACCGTTCGGCAAGTACATGCGTCAATCGTATTGGTCGTGCCGCGGCTGTTGCGGCTGACGTGGATGGGGTTTTGACCGCCTTTTGGCCGCGAAGCGGTTTCAGCACCTAGACGCCGGTGCAACCGGCGGATCAAAGTCCCCACGAAAACCCAAAGCCCGGAAGGGACGACCGACATCTGCAGATTGGCGCCCATAATCAATTTACGGTCGCGGCTGTTGCCGCTGGGGTGGATGGGTTTTGATTGCCTTTTGGCCGCGAAGCTCAGCACATCGCCGCTGGTGCCAACCGGCGGATCAACGACGGATGCGTTAACTACGGATACAGGAACTACGGATGCTTTAACTTTCTGCTCGCGCCATGGAGGCGGTGACGGGAAGTGACAACGCCTGATCGATCAACTCACCCTGCTCGATCATGTGCATTTTTTTCGAGCCCGTCGACGGACTGGCCGACTCGGGGCGTGTCACCGAGGTGATCGGCCAGTTTTCTTGCAGGCCCAACTCTTCCCATTTCACGCGGATGAAGTACCACGGGCCCATGTTCCGGGGCTCTTCTTGGACCCAACATACGGGGGTCCCGGCTGGGTAGCTCGAGAGAACCGACTCCACCACTTCCTTTTTCAACGGGTACAATTGCTCGAGGCGGATGATCGCAAAATCATCCAGCTGTCGCTCTTCGCGCGCCTTGAGCAAATCAATTCCCACTTTTCCTGAGCAGATCAAAATCCGGGAGGGATTGCGAATTTCATCGGCTCGCGGATCGCGCAAGACCCGTTGGAATTTGCCGGTTGTGAAATCTTCGAAGGCGCTCATGACCATCGGTTCCCGCAGTAAACTTTTTGGCGTCAACACGATCAACGGTTTCCGCCATTTCCGCATGACTTGTCGACGCAACAAATGAAAATGCTGGGCCGCTGTCGTCGGATAGACGACTTGGATATTGTGTTCGGCCGACAAGGTCAAAAAGCGTTCGACTCGGGCGCTGCAATGTTCAGGACCTGCCCCTTCAAAACCGTGGGGCAACAGCATGGTCAACCCCGACAATCGACGCCACTTGTCTTCGGCACTGCAAATGAACTGATCCACAATCACTTGAGCAGCATTCCAGAAGTCCCCGAATTGGGCTTCCCACAGAATCAACCCATCGGGCGTATCGAGACTATACCCGTACTCGAACCCCAAAACACCGGCCTCGCATAACGGGCTGTTGATAATCTCAATCTTCGCTTGACCTGCCCCTAAATGTTGCAACGTGCGATATTTGGCACCGTTCTCGGCATCGTTGAGGACGGAGTGGCGTTGGCTGAACGTTCCCCGTTCACAATCCTGGCCAGACAGTCGCACGGGATGTCCGTCGAGAGCAAGGGTTCCAAAGGCCAACAACTCGGCGGTGGCCCAATCGATGGGACGATCACCACCGGCCATTTCGCCGCGCGAGGCGATGATTCGCTGCAACTTGCGATTGACCGTGAAGCCTTCCGGTGTCCGTGCCAATGCCGTCAACACCTGTCGCAGTTGTTCCGATGCAGCACCAGTCGGGACCATGTCATCATCCCGCTCTTTGCCGCCATAATGACCGTGCCAATAACCGGCCATGGTCTGGATGTCCGGAGTAAATTTTTCTTTCTTGGCCGCCTCGAACTCTTCCTCCAATTCGTCGCGACGTCGATTGACAATCTGCTCGGCCTCTTCCGCCGTGACCTCTTGTAGTTTCAACAGATGCTCGACATACACTTCTCGTACGGTGGGGCGATTGTCGATCGCTTCGTACATTTCGGGTTGGGTGAAACGTGGCTCATCACTTTCGTTGTGCCCCAAACGGCGGAAGCAATACATATCGATGACCACGTCGCGATGGAACTGATGCCGGAATTCCATGGCCAATTCGACGACTTGAGCGACAGCTTCGGGGTCCTCACCGTTGACGTGGAAGATCGGAATCTGCAACATCTTGGCGACGTCGCTGGCATAAGTCGTCGACCGGCCTTCTTGGCTGGGTGTCGTAAAACCAATCTGGTTGTTCAGAATAATATGCAGAGTTCCACCGACGTGATAGCCGGGCAACTCGCTCATGTTTAACGTTTCTTGAATGATCCCTTCGCCGGCAAATGCCGCGTCCCCGTGGATCAAAACAGAGAGGCAGCGCTCACGATGGCGATCGTCGTAACGATCTTGTTTCGAACGGCAGCGCCCCATGGCCACGGTGTTGACAAACTCCAAATGGCTTGGATTAAAGCACAAGGAAATATGCAGCATCTTGCCGGCGAGCGTTTCCCAATCGCTGGAATAACCCATGTGGTACAACACGTCCCCACCACCCCGGTTGGTCTCGGGATCGGGATCGTCAAAACTCCAGAAGATATTCTGGGCTCGTTTGTGCATGATGTTGGCGAGAACATTCAAACGACCGCGATGGGCCATGCCCAACACAACCTCTTCCACGCCATGTTCACCCGCCTTCTCCAACGCCAAATCCAACAGCGGGATCAGCGTCTCGCCCCCCTCCAGCGAAAACGTCTTGGCCCCAATGTACTTCTTGCGGACAAACTCCTCGAAAATCACCGCGTCTGTCAATCGGGTAAGAATGCGAATCTGCCGTTCATGAGCGAGCTGAATTCGGTTTTGCGTGCTCTCCATCCGCGACTGCAACCAATTGCGCACATCGTGCTCGTCGATATGCATAAACTGAGCACCAATCGAACGACAATAAGTAGCCCGTAATTTGGCCACAATCTCTTCCAACGTCTGCTCGTTCTCGCCCGAAATAGTGACGGTCGAAAAACGATTCGAGAAGTCCTCAGGGCGAAACCCGTAGGCCAGAGGGTCGAGTTCGCGGTTTTGCATACGAGGAATACCCAGCGGATCGATCTTGGCCTCCAAATGCCCACGCACCCGAAACCCGCGAATCAATTGGTCGACGCGGTCCTGCAATTCCGCCACCGAACGACTTTGGCCGGCCTCACGAGTTTGATCAAAAGGAGACTGCGACACGCCCGCCCCGTCTCCACCGGCAGTTTGCCCCACTCCACCGCCAGTATGATCGTCCACGATGGGACCGCCTGGCGACGCCCCCCCCAAAGAAGACCCCCGCAATAATGCACCATTGCGATTGCTGGCCGAGGTTCCGGAGGCTACATGATTCTGGCTATCTCGCTCGCGCACCAGCAGCGATTGGCGCAGATTGGAAAAATACTCTTGCCACTCCGGGGCTACCGATTGCGGATCGCGTTCGAACTGTTCAAACAACTCATCCAAAAAAGCTTGATTGGAAACGTTCATTGATTGGTTTGGGTTATCGACTCGATATCAACGTGGGGAAACGCCGCATCGAGGTTGATTTTAAAAAGGAATGAAAGCCGACCAAATCGCCAAACATATCGCCGGCCCCATAGATAGTGCCGCTCATCATGCCGTTAACCTTAATTGGCTCCCTGCAATGGAGACCAAAAACCCCGTGATCAGGTTGAAACACACAAGCCGCGAATGCTCAGCCCCCGAGTTTATCAACTTTTACATTTTTTTTCTATCGGAATTCTCGCAAATGTATGAATTTTGCCGCATAACACAGGGAGACAGCCCTTGGGTCGCGACCCGCCACCCGTGCTCCGGTCCCCCTACCCCTTTCCGCCCCACATACGATTCTGCAGGAGCCTCAACCTCCCTCGCCAAGCCTAGCCACGCCACTCCCCGTCTAGCCTCTAGCTTTTAGCTTCTTGCCTCTGCCGAGGGGCGTTGCGAAACGAGCGGATCGAAAGGACCACATACAGCGTACACACGACGGCCATGATCAAGACGTACACCATCGCCCGGGAAATATCCCCTTCCATAATTGCGCCCATCTTCATCCCCACCCGCGACAACGCGGCCAAGGCGCCCAGCAAAGCAATTCCAGCGGCGACGTGCATCGCATGTTTTCGCATCCGTTCATCCAAGCCCAACGTGCCGCAAATCAGGAGGGCCATCCCGACAACCGCTGGAATCAATGCCGTCTTTTTTGATGCCGAACTGGCACTGGCCGCCTCTTCACTGGCAGCCGTGTCCTGACTGGTACTTCCGACTTGCTCGGTCGCATCGGCAGCGGACGCGGACCCGTCGTCTCCAAAGTAACCGAACATTCCCAGCCCAAATAAAATCGCCCCAAACAACAAAGCCCATTTTGCCATCGCTCTTCACCCGATCTTGTTAGTTGAATTTCATCAGCGGCGTCAGGAACCCTGTTTCGGTGCCCCCGGCCACGTTACTATGCTAAATTTCTACGCCGTTGGAGTGCTGGAGAACCCTTAAAAACGCTCCCCCCGCCATGCGTCTATCTTAGCAATCACCTCGCCTGTCGTCATGGCCGCCTGTGATCTCGTTCCGACCCGGGTTTTTTATGGCGGTTCGTACCCTCTGTGAATCAACCGAATTTTACCGCAAAATAACCATTGTTTTCAACGAACAAAAAAAACGATCATCAACTCGGACCCGATGCCCCTTGAGCGAACACCTTTTCTATTCCGTGGCTATCGTCCCCGCTCTGGGCATTTTTGCGCAGGCCATCTCCTGGTGGACACGACTCCCATCGATCATCGTTCTGCTCTTGTTCGGCGTTTTACTAGGTTTGTTCGTGAACCCTGACGCGATTCTGAATGATCTCTCTGGAGAAACGGGTCAACCCATCGCAGCCCAGGTCCTGTTCCCTTTCGTTTCCTTGGCGGTCGGAATCATTTTGTTCGAGGGGGGTTTGACATTGCGTCTCCGAGACCTGAAGGGGGGCGGAGTGGCCGTCTTTCGCTTGGTGTCGGTAGGTGCAATTGTCTGTTGGGTCATGACAACCTTGCTGGCTCATTACCTGCTGAATATGGACTGGCGGATTGCCTTGTTGCTGGGGGCGATGCTGGTTGTGACCGGCCCTACCGTCGTCGCTCCCTTGATTCGCCACATCCGCCCGAACAAAAAAATCAGCTCCATCATCAAATGGGAAGGGATCGTGATCGATCCGATCGGGGCCATTTTTGCCGTATTGGTCTTTGAGCACGTGATCCATGTGGGCAGCGAACGTCCCATCCTGTCCGCCCTCATTATGATGCTCAACGCCACGTTGGTCGGCGTTGCCATCGCCGCCGTGACCGCCAGTTGCCTCGTCCTGATGGTCAAGCGGTATTGGATTCCCGATTACCTGCATGGTGTGATGTTCCTGTCGGCCGCTATGAGCTCGTTTGCCTTGTCAAATTTTTTGGTGCACGAATCGGGATTGGTGACGACGACCGTTTTGGGGATCATCTTGGCGAATCAGAAATTCATTTCGATTGAAGAGATCGTTCGCTTCAAGGAAAACCTGGGGGTGCTGTTGATCTCCAGTCTGTTTATTGTGCTCGGCTCGCGGCTGGACCTATCGCAACTGGCGGGACTGGGCCCCCAAGCTTTTTTGTTTGTGTTTTTGCTGATCTTTCTCGTCCGCCCCGTCTCGACTTGGATTGCACTTCTGGGGACCGACACCAGTATCAACGAGAAAATTTTCCTTTCGTTTTTTAGCTCCCCGCGGGATCGTCGCGGCGGCCGTGATCAGTGTTTTCAGCTTGCGTATCATGTCGCTCTCGATCTCAAATCCCTCGCTCGCGAACCTGGCGCCTGATGCGGAACAACTTGTCCCGATCACGTTTCTGGTGATTTTGCTGACCGTGGCCGGGTACGGTGTGACGGCCGCTCCCCTGGCAAGGCGGCTGGGACTGGCCGATGCGAACCCCCAAGGCGTCTTGTTTGCCGGGGCCGACCATTGGATTCGCGACCTCGCCAAAACTTTGCAGAACAACGGCTTCAGTGTGGTGCTGGTGGATACAAACTATTCACATATTTCCGAAGCCAAAATGATGGGATTGAATGCCTACTGCGCAAGTATTCTCTCCGATTTTGTTCGCGAAGAAATGGATTTGCCCGGCGTCGGTTACTTCGCAGCCCTCACCCGCAACGACGAAGTCAACGAACTGGGTGTCAACGAATTCGCCCACACTTTCAGCCTTAAAAACGTCTTTCGCCTCCCACTGAATGATGCGACCAAAGGCCGGAGGGCAACCTTGGGTGGCAAAACCCGCGGCCGACAATTGTTCAAAGGAGACTGGAATGAAAAAAAGATCTGGCAAGCCTACCAGACAGGTTGGCGATGCAAGCTGACCAAACTGACCAGCGAATTTACCTTCCAGGACTTCGAGGAAACCTACGGCAAAGATTACTTGTTGATCGCCGTAATCGACGCCAATCGCAATTTAACGTTGGTGACGAAAGACAGCAACTTGCAATTAACCGCCGGGAAATCCTTGATTTGTTTAAGCATGCCGAACAAGCAGGTCTAATTCGACCGTTCATCGCGCCGCCCACATCCCGGGTCAGCGAATCCCCGAACGCTGCAGCACGCGGTCGAGCTCCTCGCGCAAATGTTGCATCTGGTCCTTGCTCCACAATTGCCCAACATGCGCGATCAAATACAAGGTCCCCAGCAACACGAGTGCCCCGACCATGACCCAATAACCCCACGGGTACTCACCTACCATGTTTTGCGTGACTCCGCCCACAGCACCAAAAAAAGCCGTGAAGACCAACGCTAAATAAGCGATCCACACCAAGGTCCAAACGTTGACCCGCGGGGCAAATCGTCCATGCACGACACAAAGCTCCTGCCGCGGATGAAAATAAAAGGTCAAATGGGGGGACCACAAACGATGCTCCGACTCCGGCAAATGCATCTCACCATATTCACCAAACACCAAAAAATCACTCTGGCAACCACGCCTTTGGTACTCGGCCTGCATTTTCGCAATGGCCGAATCTCGGGTCTCTTGCAATTCAATCTCAAATGTCGGCTGCAATCGAAACCATGTCATACTCGGCTCTCTCCCAGAGGACTCGCCCTAAAACGGCTGTTCGAATCGAACCCCTATGATGACATCGTAACTGTCGATTTTCCAGTTACCACCACCAAGATTTTCAACAACACTTGAGACATCCTCTAAGATTTGCTTCTCTAGCTGCGCAAGGCCTTGTATAATCACACGATTGGGCAACGATTAAAGGAAAGACGATGACTCACTAAGAACTAATGGACGCAATTGAGGCTTTACCTAAAGACGTGCAGTTCGCCATTGCCAACTCACTTTTGGACCGATTGGCAAGCCAGGGGCCTCCACCTGTATCTGAAGAGTTGAAGGCAGAGTTTCTTCATCGCGAAGCGGCTTTTTTTGCCAACCCAAATAGTGGGGAACCTTGGGAAAAGGTTCGCGAGGAACTGTTCAAAAAGTGAGCAAATTTTGGATCTTTCGATAAATAAATGTCCGTTTTAGCTCTGCGAACGATCGAAAATTTTTTCTTTTGCAGAGCGAAAAGCGACAGGTAAAATTCGGTTGGTGTTTAGTGCATGGTGCATGGTTGAAAAACCGGGGGTTATCAGAAGTCTTTCGTCTCCAAAAGAGGCTCCTGCCGGAACTTGTATTTCAGCGGCGATAGCCGCGGCAGCACATAGTTGCGGGTATCACCCGCAGATAGGGCGACCCCACCAATCCACCTCAGCGGCGATAGCCGCGACAGCAAATTCATCACGGGTCGCCATCCGCGGATTTCTGTCGCCCCTTCGGGGCTTTGAGTTTGGATGGGGGCAATTATCCGCCGGTTATCACCGGCGGCTAAGTGCTGCGACCGCTTCGCGGCCAAGGGGCATAGCCACAAACCAACCTCGCCGCGACAAGCGA
>JBGSIY010000064.1:0-6956 GCA_041742275.1 Pirellulaceae bacterium
CAGAAACCCTTGATCAAGAACTTTTAAATGCCAACGTATCCACACAGTCTTATCCAGAGGTCTTAGCCATGCTCTTGACCATGAGAGTGGAATTAAAAGTAGACCTGGCTGGTCTACGTGCCCGCCTGGAGTCGATTCGCAAAATTACCGGGCGCGACAACTCAACGATGGTCATCAACGAGAAAAAACTAGAACTGACGGCAAAAATGCTGGAGATCTCGCGACAACTTTACATGGCCAGGGAGCAACAATTCGAAAGCGGTACGGGCTCTAATGACGCACGCTTGAAAGCACAGCAAGAATTGACAGAAGCCGAATTACGATTTTTAGAGGCGGAAGCCTTTTCCAAAAGTCCTAAATCGGCGTCGTTGAATATCATACAAGAGACCACTTTTGAAATTGCTGAAAAAGAGGCGCGTTTAGCGGAAGTCGAAACCATGCTCCAATCCACGGCCGGTGTACGTTCGGCCGTTCGTGAAACCGAAAATCAACGACAACATGTGGAACAACTCAACGCCATCCGCGACAACTTACGGACGAAAATCGAGGAAACCGAAATGAAAATCATGAAACTGCAATCAGCACAAAAAAACGCACAAAAGAAACTAGAAATCGATCGAACGAAATCCGAAAACGACAATTAAAAGTCGAACTAAATGGCGACGTCCCGCCTGCATCTTCTCAGCGAGCTCACCTCGCAAATGGATAAAGGCAGGCATCGCCCCCTGGTATCAAGGCCTGGAGGCCTCCTAGCTGATCTTTATAAATTAGCATTTACGGGCAATTCGGATCCAATGAACTCCGAACTCGGCACGGGTCGATCTGTCACAGAAAATCGCGAACGGGTTGTCAAAATTTCTCACCCCAAACGTGCTGGGTCGCACAGCGACTGGAGCATCCACCGGCTATTGTGTTTCTTACCGGCAAAAAATCGCTCGATGCAGATGGAAAACTGGCAAATGTCGGACGGCTTATAAAGTGGCATAGAAACTGCAATTGCGGCAGTGTGAAAGGTGCTGCCGAACCATACCCGCTAAACGTAACGGAGAAAGAAGCCATGGTGGAAATTATTGTCGTGATCTGTGTCTGTTCCCTGATGATGGGTGGGCTGTTTTTTGTGGTTCCCCTGCTAAAAGAGCCTGGGAAATAAAGAGTCTGATAGGGCAGACTCTTCCGCTCACCGGGCTCGACCCAGTCTGCTTTTTATAAGGGCTGTTCGTCGCGTTCTGGGTTGCCGTTGTGGGTGGTTCGTGGCCGAAGCGGATCGGCAGGTCGCCCCCAGCAAGAGTCCGCCACGGTGCCTATAGTCTTTCGCACTTTCCAAGGGCCCTAACCGCGACGAGCGATTTGGTTTAAGCTGAACTAAGGAATTGTCCCGTAACAAAATGCCGTTTTTTAATTAGCCGAAGTGCGTTAGCACCCAGTTTGACAGGGAACCGGACGCTAGCGCGTTCCGGCTAATCCAAGAACTTATTTCCGGACAATAACTAAGTGGCATGCGCGCGGTAGCCCATGCCTGGTCTCTCTTTTTAACTCGCAAAAATTTTATGAGCGTCATCTTCATTGCCTTGCCTGTCGCGATCGCCTTGGCAGCCGCCGCCGTGTGGGGATTTGTCTGGGCCGTTCGTGGAGGCCAGATGGATGATCTGGAAACACCGCCGCGTCGAATTTTGTTTGATGATGTGGAAGCCAAGCCGCAAGAGCGAAAGAAATAAGCGACCAATCATTGAATGCAGCGAGGTTTCGATAAAGGGCTGCAGAAAATCGGCTGCAGGGTATCGATCTCAATTTCTACCGGAGAGATCTACCGTAGAGATTCCACCGCAGGACAGATCGCGGCTAACGTGTTAATGGTGAGTTCACCCCAATATCATGTCGTCAGAAAAAGAACAGCTATTAGCAACAAAACTGGCTCAAACGGCCACAACACTTGCCGAGCAATTATTGGCAAGTCCACTCGTCCGTTTGGTGTGTGCTGAAAGTTGCACCGCCGGCATGGTCTCGGCAACGCTCGCACATACGCCGGGCATCAGCGGCAGTCTCTGTGGGTCTGCTGTGACCTATCGTGCAGAAACCAAAACCGCTTGGCTGGGGGTTTCCGCTGCGCTCATCCAAGAGCACACGGCGGTTTCGGCACCCGTCACCGCGGCGATGGCAATCTCGGTTATGAAAATTACTCCCGAGGCCAATTTTTCGGTAGCCATCACCGGCCACTTAGGACCCGGAGCACCTCCGTCGTTGGATGGCACTGTTTTTATTGCCCTGGCCATTCGGGATAGCGATGCGATTCGCCTCGTGTGGGAACGCGAGTTCCGACTCGAAACCACACGTCGCGACCAGCGACAATCAGAGGCAACGTTGCTGACATTACAATCGATCATCACCGCAATGCGCGAACATCAACAACGGTTGTCGTTCAACCCAAATGCCAGGTAACGCTTCCGGCCATTTCAACAAACAGGGCCGCCATTCCAACAAACGTGGATTAAACCTCGCCTGGAGTTTAACCGTCCACGCCTCCTGATTCGCCGAGAATTTGCGGAGAATAAGTTGCGATCCGCGCGACAATCTCCGATGAATGGGACTCGTTAATACCCGCAGCATGTAAAGTCGCCAAAAGATGCTCGGTAAACCGCGAGAGATGTTCCCGTTTGATGCCACGATCAGCATGGATTTCAAACAGCGAAAAATCATCACGAACGTTGGGCATACCTAGTGCCATTGAAAAAAACTGAGCCTGCATTTTCTGCAAACGCTCTATTTCGGCTTCAGCAAAAAAGGGTTGCAATAATGGGTCTTGGAGCACACGTTGGTAAAAAGTGCTCATCAAGGCCTCAATCCCCAGTGCCCCGCCAATCTGATCATACAAATTCATAGAGCTATTTCTCTTCCAAAAAAACAAAACTCGCTAAAGGGCCCTTCAATCTGCCGGCCAGTATTTTGCCTGTTTCGATTGTCGGCGGACAGGTGGTCCCTGGAGGGTGCCATTGACGATTCGCGACTCAACCATCTTAACCTTTCTCCCATTTCTTCCATAGGCAGACCCTTGCCCGGCAGGGGGTGCCCTCTGACATTCGTGGCTTTTCCCTGATGGACATGACGTAGCGCAGAGCGAACCAGCACACTTCTGGATCAGGAAGAGCGCGCTTTGGCGTATGGCCCCCCGCAAATCCGAGGGTGGCACATCGTTTGCATGGCACTGGCATGTATTCGGGGAGGCAGCGAGTTTGGGGAAAATGGCAATTTGCGTTTTTTACCAAATCGGCTTCGGTACCAAGCCCTGGTCTGGACCCATCGGGTAGTCGCGAGAGCGAGTCCCCTGACGTCCAACCAGATTGTTAAGGGAATTGGCCGGAAATGGTTTCCTCGTTTAACCGTCAGTCGACAGGCGCAGGGCCGCGGACGCCGGCCCGCATGAGCTTAATGTGACAGAGATTTTGATAAATAGGAGCCAGAGAACATGTGCAAAAATCGGACTCAAGTCGGGGGTGCTGGAATCGCCGAGATTATGACCCGCGATTTGATAACAATCAACAAGGATGATTCGGTCCATGAATCGCTGGAGCTGATGGCGGAAAATCATCTTTCGGCATTGCCCGTGGTCAACCGTCATGGCCATTGCATCGGCATCCTTTCCCAATCCGACCTCGCGGAAGTTTTTCTGAAAATGGATGCCACCATGGAGTCCCTGGCCGATAATCCAGGTCCCGGCTCCGACGCCGTTGAAAGTTCCTGTCGGCTGCGAGTGGCTGGGGTGATGTCGACAGACGTGCAGACGATCACCGAACAATGCACGATCGCCGAGGCGGCTACATTAATGTCCCACAACCACATTCATCATTTGCCTGTGGTCGATGCCAACGCAGTTCTCGTCGGCTTTGTTTCCTCATTAGACATTGTTAAATTTCTAGGTACGTTGGCCATGGCAAAATGCTGCACAAGCATCAACCAGATTGCCTAGCCCATTAGGTTGTGTGTATGTCGGTCATGGCCATGTGGTTGTGAACCCTATCTGAACTTGATCCTCTTTACCCCATAAAGGTATACCCATGAGCGAACTCCTGACTGGAAAACCTGTCCTAGTCCCCTGGGACTTCTCCGATTTGTCAATTACAGCACTGAAGAAAGCGTTGAACCTCGTCGGAAAACCCGAATTGATTCACGTGGTTCATATCGGCCAAATCCCCATGGCAGCGGAACCCGGAGTCGTGTGGGGAGCCGTCACGGAGGATACCATCGCCGACAGCGCTCAACAACAATTTGCCAAAACTCAATCAAGTCATCCCGAGTTTGCGGGCTTGAACCTGAAGACGCTGTTTGGTGACCCTGGAATGGTGCTGACCGACTACGCCCAAGAAATCAATGCTGAGCTGATTGTCGTCTCCAGCCATGGACGGACCGGATTGACTCGCCTGCTGCTCGGTTCGGTCGCCGAGCGGATTGTTCGGCATGCTCACTGTCCCGTGTTGGTTCTTCGTTAGAGTACCGATTCGTTTGACCTCAGTAATAGAGATCTTCGTTTGTTGTCCCAGCCCACTTTGGAATGCAGCAAGACGGGCATGCAGCAAGACGGGCAGCAACGAAATTCGCATGTAACCCTGGACCTCAGCGAGATGGTCGAGGGTTTTTTTATGGCCGGGAGAGAACCCTCGATAAAAGAGACGAGGGCGATTGTCCCTCCGACCCTACCAGCATCCGGGACTCCTCTCTCGTTGTCGGCGGTGGCAATTTGGAACAATCGCGCAAATATCGCAGGCAAATCGCAGGATAAACAGCGAGGGATCATCGTTAAAAAATCGAGAATGTGTAAATTTCTCTAGATTCGGCTTGGAAACCGACTGGGAGTAGTACAAAATAAGGAAGGTTGCGACAAATCATTCTGTAGTAAAGCCCTCCGATGCGAGTCAGTATTTTTACCGACAGCTTTTTGCCCTTCACCTCCGGTGTGACTTACTCCGTCCTGAATCAAGCTGTTGAATTGGCCAATCGAGGTCATGAGATCTCAATTTTTCGTCCGAAGCCAAGTCGTCGAACCCAGCATTTTGAGTTCCCCGATCGCGTCCGCGTCTTCGACGTTCCCTTTGCCATCCCCGTTCCGCGAGTACCGCAACTGCGTGTGACGTTCCCTTCCTTCTTCTCCTCATTGAGTCGTTTGCGAAAAATCGATCCAGATATCGTGCATCTGAACACCGAATGGGGTTGCGGATGGGAGGGGCTCGTCGCCTCGAGAATCATGCGGAAACCCACTGTGGGGACGTTTCACACTTTTTTTGCTGACCCTGGTTATTTGAAATCGTTTGGACTACCGACATTCGGATTGTTGCAGTCGGTGATGTGGGGCTACTCAGTTTTCTTTTTTAATTCCTGTCGTCAGGTCACGAGTCCATCGCATGCAGTCAAACAGTCTTTGATGGACCATGGAATACGTCAGGAACCCATTATTATCCCCAATGGTATTCCCTTACCCCAACCGATCGACTGGAAGATTGTCAAGCGAGATCGAACTCGGATGCAGATCCACGGCCCCTCGTTCGTCTATGTCGGTCGATTGTCTCCCGAAAAATCGCTGCACGTTGTACTGGATGCGTTTGCCCTGATGCTCAAACGGCGACGTCGTTCCAAGTTAATTATTATTGGCGATGGTCCTTCCAAAGAGTCGTTGGAAAAACAAGCTGACCAGTTGGGTCTGGGTTCGAGCATTGAATTTCTGGGGCATATTGACCATGCAGAACTGATCGACAACCGCTTGCCGCTTCTGGGTGACACCTTTGTTACCGCCAGCAAATCGGAGAATCAACCGATGAGCATTATTGAGGCCATGTCGATGGGACTGCCTGTGATTGGCGCGGCCGCCAAAGGCCTGCCTGAACTGGTTTCGCATCAACACAATGGTCTGTTGTTCGAACCCGACAACGCAGAGAACCTTGCTCAATGCATGTTTTGGATCGCCTCCAAAACACGGATCCGACGTCGCATGGGCCGCAATGCCATGCTCGCAGCGACACGTTTTAATATGCCAGCCGTGATCGACCAATTAGAGGCCCTGTATCAGCGCACGATACAACAGGCTCAAAAGCCATAACGCTCGCCTCGACCTCCGCGTCCCTTCCTTGGCAATCCTCAGCCAACTTCACCCATTCCGGGTAAGCCGATAAAACCTCTAATCAAACCGATAACAAAGCCCAAGACCATAATGCCGAAGACTCCCAAAAAAAGCCAACCAATGATGGGAACTGGCCTTTGAAAGTTAGGAGTCGCGTCAATGACCGCGCGATATTCGGGAGAAAATATTTTTTTTCCTTTTTCCGAATTAATTATTATCAAAAAGTAAATACTGAACATCGTTCCAAACGGAATGCCCAATAATCCCAGCACATGCAGGATCATTCCACCCACCAAGCCGAATCGCGTAAGTTTGATCAAACCAAGTCCAATCGCTAACCGCACGATGCCTATCAATGCTGTGATAATAGCGGAAACGATCACAAAGAAAATTGATTCCCCTTCCGGAACTTCAATTAAAAACAACAAGGCTGAAATGCCCAGGCCAACTAACGCCAGGATAGCCCCACACACGATGTGGTAGTAGCCAAAGTAGTAAAGAGTTACCTCGTCATGTCCATGTTCCCGGCGAATCTTTTCCGCCGACATGCCGCCACCGGAGAATCCCAAGGGCTTTCCGGTTCGTCTGTCCAAAACGATCGGTGCGGCATAAGGATTAGCGTTGGGCTGGACTTGGTATTTGGAATTGGGTTGCATGAGCTTGCGTACTACCTGAATTACGACGGGCTGTTTTGACACCGGACGGGAAAGGAACCGGACGATCGACACGCCCCCCTGACCACGTCGAGTTTGACGCTCTATTTTAATCGAAATCCCACGGAAACAAAGCGAACCGGCTTAAAATGAATCAGCGATCAATCGACAAATGCCAATTGTCTGCGGATTTCGCGGAT
>JBGSIY010000065.1:0-3263 GCA_041742275.1 Pirellulaceae bacterium
ACAAACCCGGCAAACCGACGGATGCAGAATTCGATGAAATTCGCAAACATCCGGCCTACACATTGCAGATTTTATCCCAAGTCGAGAGTTTGACCCCGATTGCCGAGTTAGCTGCGGCTCACCATGAACGTCTCGATGGTCGTGGTTATCACTTGGGGATTCCTTCCGTTCAACTCCCGATCGCCGCCCGACTGATGATGGTGGCGGATATTTATGAGGCCCTAACAGCCGCTCGTCCCTACCGAGATGGCATGCCCCAAGAAAAAGCGTTGGCCATTCTGAACCAACAAGCGGGATCGGGAACCTGCCCCATCAGCTTGTACGCCCTCAACCAATGGCTGCAAAAGCAACAGCCTCAGGATCGTGTTCAGGTTCAACTCGAAGCGATTGAACAATTGTCCAACGAGCTCAAGTAACGAGAATCAACGCCGGCCGATCAACACGATGGCGGCGATCCCGGCACACGAAACACTCGCCAGGATCAACCCCGCGATCGAGGCATTGAATGTCCCGCTGAAAACCCCCATCAGCAGGGGCGATGCCGCCGCGGCCAACCCCGTCAGCATCTGATTCCAACCAAACCCAAGCTCCAATTCGGTTTTCGAAAGTGACGTCGCGGTCAACGCCAAGGCAATCGGCAAACAGCTCTTGGTCA
Source organism: Pirellulaceae bacterium (assembly GCA_041742275.1). Taxonomy (GTDB): domain Bacteria; phylum Planctomycetota; class Planctomycetia; order Pirellulales; family Pirellulaceae; genus BJ22. Next base: position 656 of record JBGSIY010000065.1, read on the forward strand.
ACAGCCCCAACGACAATACCAAAAAGCCATCCAGCACCATTCCATGCGTGAAAATCAAACTCCCCGTTACGACGCACAAGAGACCTTGGCATAGCACCAAAGTCTTCTTCGCACCCACGCGATCCGCGACCCATCCCGCGAAAACCTTGCCAAACAAACTGCCGCCGTACAATAGTGCCACAAAGACCGACATCCAAACTCCTTGATATCCCTTGGCGGTCAACACCAGTGGCGTGAACATGATCAGCCCCGTGGACGACAAACTGTCGAAGGCACCGATGCCTGTCGCCAGTCCAAAGGCCCGGTTTCGCAATAACGACGTTAGAGATGGCGCGGAATCGGAAGGAGGCATTTCCGCACTGGGGATCACCATCGGTTCCGCATCACTGACACTGTCCATCCGTCCAAACAACAACAGCCACAATCCTAATCCCAGCGCCACTCCTCCCGCGGCGACGGCGCTCCAAATGAGCCCGACTGCGGCGACGAGAGCCACAAAGGCCCACCCCAGGCAGACGCGACCGATATCTCCGATCGCTGCAAATCGCCCCATCACCGTCGCAGTCTGACAGGAAACGTTACGCTGCCGCCGAGCCAATTGAGCGACCATGCCAAATCCGATCGGATGGAACAAACCAAATCCAACCCCGGCCAACAACATCACGGCCCACAGATTGAACTCCCCACTCCCGCGGCCCAGCAACATAAACGCCGCGCCATAGATACACATCGCAAAACTCAACACGCGATGCCCGCCCCATCGTCTGGCTGCCGCTCCTGCCGGCACCCCTAAAAACACCCCGACCAACATATGTACCGTCGCCATCCAACCCCACGTCGTCACGGCAACGCCCCCAGCGAGAGCGGCCAAGGGCAGCAGCCAATGCAATGACGCCTGAAAACCATCGTTCAAAAAATGCAGGCTGTTCAAGCGAAACGATTCTTTGCGGAGGGCGACGAGACTGAGTTCGGACAGGGCCGTGGTTGTTTCCCGTGTCGTACCGGTCGTTTGAGTCGGCGTGATGAGTTGGGCAGACATGGCGGAATCCTTTCTTAAGCCAAAACGTTGGCAGATGTCGAGATCGATTGAACCACCGCGATGATTTGGTCTGCAGCACTTTCGACTTCTGCCACCGTCGTCAAATGACTCACGCTCATCCGCAAACTCGCTTTGGCTAGTTCCTGCGGCACACCCATGGCCAACAACACATAACTGGGCAAACCACTGGCGGATGTACAAGCGGAACCGGCACTCACGGCAACTCCCGCCAAACCGACCAACAAGGCCTCACCATCGACGCCGGGAAAACCCAAGTTGCTGACGATCGGGCTGCGGTGATTTTTGTCCCCATGAACAACCGTGTTGGGCAGGGCCGAGAGAATGCGTTGTTCGAGGCGGTCTCGCAGGGCAGCCAAATCGGCTGAGGCACTGGCTAATCTCTCACCAGCCAATCGGCACGCCGTTCCAAAGCCCACAATCAGGGGAACCGCCAAGGTACCACTGCGCATTCCCCGCTGATGCTGGCCACCATGAATGATCGGCAGCAATTGCATCCGAGCGGCGCGGCGCATGTACAAGGCACCAATTCCTTTCGGGCCATGCATTTTGTGAGCTGAAAAACTCATCAAGTCAAATCCCATTTCTTGTACATTGATGTCGATCTTCCCCACAGCTTGGGTCGCATCCACATGCAAACAAACCGAATGTTGACGACAGATTTCGACGATCGACTCCCAGGGCTGCACGGCTCCTGTTTCGTTGTTCACCAACATCAGACTGACCAACAACGTTTCGGGGCGAATCGCCGCTTGCAAGGATTCCAACGATATTCGTCCGTCCGATCCGACGGGCAGGTAGGTGACTTCAAATCCCTCTTGTTCCAGCATGCCGCAGGTGTCCAAAACGGACTTGTGCTCGGTTTGGCAAGTAATAATATGATTCCCACGAGCTTGGTTGGCGCGAGCGTACCCGGTGAGTGCGAGGTTGTTGCTCTCGGTCGCACCGCTGGTCATCACCAATTCTCGCGGGCTGGCACCGACCAAAGCGGCGATTTCCGCTACGGCATTTTCCACAGCCGATTGAGCCTCCCACCCAAAGGCGTGACTGGAACTCGCCGCGTTTCCATATTGCTCGTCAAAGTAAAAAACCATGTCGGACAAAACTTGAGGATCGATCCGAGTGGTGGCACAGTTGTCAAGGTAAATGGGTTGGTTTTGCATGGTTGACTCCGAATCCCGTGAACGTGATGCGTTGGTTGTTTCCTACACTAACAATAGGCGAGTCTTTTGTGACAGACGGGTAGTTGTTTTTTTAATATTTTGGCCGCAAATCGAGAATTGAGCAACTTCAGCCATTGGAGAAGGGGAAAAACAGGCACTTTTCGCGGCAGACTTACTCCTTTCAGATCGTCGGCGTCCGGAATCAAGGTGATCATTTCGGCGGCCAGATTGATGGATTGATTGATTGATCAAGCAAGATTTACCTCGAATACATCTGCCGAGGCAAAAGCACTAGCCGCCGGGCGCCTCGCCCAGCCGACGGCCGATAGGGTGGTTCCAGCCAATTGACCGGGGTTTGTGAAAATGAATAGGGTAGTTGGTCTGTGAC
>JBGSIY010000066.1:0-3926 GCA_041742275.1 Pirellulaceae bacterium
AATTACAGCCGCCGAAACCGGGCACTTGGTGTTCGGAACCATCCACGCTTCGTCGGCACCCTCCACGATCGGTCGTATTCTCGACTTGTTCCCCGAGGACTTGCATTCGGCAATTCGCAGCGCGATCGCTTTTAATATGAAGGCCATCGTTGCACAAAAATTATTGCCTTCGATTAAAGAAGGAGTGGGGCGAGTTCCCACCTGCGAAATCATGACTTTCAACCCGACGGTCACTAAGTTGATTCTGGAAGGCAAAGACGAAAAATTGCCCGACGCGATTCGAATTGGTGCCGAAGAAGGCATGCAGGACTTCACGATGAGTCTCAAGCAATTAATTGACGACGAGCTGATTGATCGCCCCACCGCGTTCCAGGTCGCGCCCAACAAAGAGTCCCTGAAAATGGCACTCAAAGGGATTCAAGTCTCGCAACCTGGAATTTTGTAATGCGGCTGTCGACATCGCTTCCATTCAAATTACCCGCCGTGCTGGCGGTTTGGTTATGGGCGGCCTCGTGGGGTTTGTCCGGTGCCTGGGCGGCGGCGCCCGTGGACGGAGAAACAAGCCTTGCCCCCGCCGGACCGACGTCGGCACTCCTGACCCCTTTATTTCCCGCTGGATCGCCAACAACAGCCGCTGGAAATCATGGCTCCAGGGAACACAGTGGCAGCTCGTTGCCCCTGGCTGGCCCAGTCAGCTTCAGTCTACTTCAGGCGAGAGAATTTCCACCCCTCGCGTTCGCCTCGGGACTCTTCGCTCAAGCCAGTTATGTCGGTGCCTACTTCGCCTGGTACAAGATCTTGATCGTGGTAGTGGTTTATCTCGTTTGGGTCTTGATCGCCGACCGCATCAATGTGGCGTTGTTGCGATGGGGGAAAGACATGGCGATGAACCCCACTTTTTGGAATGTGCTCAACTTGAGCTCCTTCGGTTTGGGGCTATTGCTGATTTTGTTTATTCCGATTTACTGGATCGGCTTGCCGTTGTTCCTGATCGGAGCGTTCCTGCCGCCCATTTTGTTTCGCTCGGTTTTTCGGGCCAAGGTCAAATCCAGTGATGTGATTGCTTTTAAAGTAAACCCCCATCAGGCTTCAGTCGCTCATGCCTTGCCGCAAGACGATGGGGCCGAAATCACTTTTTATCCTGCGGGCAGCAGCGAACAAGAGCAAACCCGAGCGATGATTCTCGCGCGGCAGTCCCCGGCCTTCCCCACTCTTAAAAACTTGGTGGCCAATCTGTTGATCAAACGGGCCGACCTGCTTTTGCTCGATTACACCCACCAAGGTGTAGCGGCGCGAATCCAAGTCGACGGGGCCTGGCACGCACTTCCCGGCCTCGAACGTACCGAGGGAGACGGGGTCCTGATGAGCTTTAAATATTTGTCCGGATTGAATCCACTAGAAACACGAGCGCGCCAGCGTGGGCGATTCCGGTTGAAATATCCCGCACTGGATTTGAAAACGGGTATCGAGTTCACCTCACAAGGTACCGGGACCGGCGAACGCGTGCAGCTAAAAATCCTCAGAGCGACCGGCAAGGACATGACCTTGACCGAATTGGGGCTCTCCGATGGCGCGAAAGAAATCTTGCTCGGACGCTTAAACAAACCGGGACTAACCATCATTTCGTCACCACCCCGCGAGGGCCTCTCCTCGACGTGGCGGGCCGCTTTGCTCGGCATGGATCGCTTCACCCGTGATTGCGTCGCCATTATTGATGATCAAGACGCCGAGACGGAAATCGAGAATCTGAATGCGAAGAAGTACCCCCAGGGAACTGACCCCGCCGCCGTCATCCGCAACACCCTGTTGACTCAACCCGACGCGCTCGTCGTCCCACAATTCGCCAACCCCTCGGTCATGGATCATCTGGCCGACGAAGCCCTGAACCACAACCGCGCGATCATCACACAAATCCAAGCTAATTCGGCGTCCGAGGCGTTGCTGAAACTGTATGCTCAAAGTAAGTCGCGAGAAGCATTCGCCAAGGCCACCACGTTGGTTACCTGCCAACGCTTGGTCCGCAAATTATGCGACGAATGCAAAGTCCCCTTTCCGGTGAAACCCGATTTTGTTCAACGCCTGGGCGGCAACCCGAATACAGTTCAAGCGATCTTTCGGCCCTTTGTTCCCCCTCCTCTCGAACAACAAGTCGATGAGGCGGGAAAGCCCCTCGAGATTCCCGTTTGTTCCAATTGCCAAGGCCTCGGTTACCTGGGGCGTACCGTTGTGATCGAATTGCTGGTGATGAACGACCCGATCCGCAAAGTCTTAAAAGAGCAACCGCAAGTCGCCGCGATCAACGAGATCTCTCGACGCACCGGCAACTTGGATTTAATGGGCCAGGCCTACCAATTGGTGTTGCAAGGCGATACGTCCATCGAGGAAGTCAAACGCGTTTTTCAAGTGAAGTCTTAAATCTATTAATCAAACTTTCAGTTCATCGAATTTTCCCGTTATGGCCAAGAAAAAAGTTAGCGTCGATCTGCCGCCCATTGTCCTCGAAGCCTTTGGCACCTCACCTGAGGAACAAAGTGCTACTTTGGAATCGGCGTTCGAACTCCCCGGCTATCCTTCGATGTGCATGATGCTCGTCGACTTGATCTTGCGACGGGCGGATATCGCCGTGTTTGATTACAGTCAAAATGCGGTAGCGATCAAATATCAGATCGATGGACTCTGGCATCCAATGGCCCCGATGGATCGAGAGAACGGAGATTTTCTCTTGTTTTCCCTCAAACAAATTGGCGGTGCGAATCCAGAGGAACGTCGGGCCCGGCAAGAAGCCTTGTTTCGCGGCGTTTACGAAAATCGCAAATTCAAATTCCGGTGCGTGAGCCAAGGTGTATCGACCGGAGAACGGGTCGCCATTTATGTAGACTTCAAACGCCCGGCACTTGATACGCTCAGCGAATTGGGAGCACGGGCGGGGATCAAGGATCAATTGATTCCCATTCTCAACGGCGATCAGAAACTTGTCATCACCGCAGCGCTCCCCGGCGAAGGTCATTCATTGTTGTGGCGCGCGACCCTCGGGGCCGCTGACCGTTTTACCCGCGACTTCTATGTGATCGAAGACCAGAATCAGCAAGAAGAAGAGATCATCAATGTTGGCCAAGTCACGTTCAATTCTGCGAAACAAGAAGATGCCTTTACTCCGATGCGGGGCCTGTTATTGCGGCAACCCAACGTAATCGCCTTCAGTGAACTGAGCCCGCCTCCCATTTTGGGTAAAATTTGCAATTTGATTGGCGAAGCGGATATTCAGGCCATGTCACGGATCCACGCCAAAAGCGCTGTGGAGGCCCTCAGCAAATTGATGGCCTTGCAGCCCGACCTCAAAACGTTTTCAGAGTGCGTGGGCGCGATCCTCGCCATGCGCGTCGTTCGCAAATTATGTGAGAAATGCCGACTGGCCTTCCCCCCCTCAGCTCCCTTGTTAAAAAGTTTAGCGATCCCACCGGGGCGAGTCCGCCAATTGTATCGCTCCAACCCATTTCAAGCTGGTTTGCTAGATGAACGAGGCAACGAACTGCCACCGTGCTCTAACTGCTTGGGCACCGGGTTCTTTGGCCGCACGGGATTATTTGAACTGTTGATACCCGACGCCTCGATTCGCAAGGCGATTGCCGGTAACGCCTCCGCAACGACACTGGGGCAAATCATTGCCAACAGCAATAACGTTTCCATGCGCGAGGAGGCCGTTCTGCTGATTGCCAAAGGTGTCACGTCGACTGAAGAAATCCAACGGGTTCTAAGTAAATAGGAAACCGCTATGTTGCTGACTGTATTGATTGTCGTGTTTCTTGTGGTGGTCGGCGCAACCTGGTGGTTTGGCCTGTGGAGTAATTTTCTATCTCTGGTCAATGTCCTGTTGGCTGGATTAGTCGCCACGGGTTTTTACAAAAATGTGGCGGCGAGCATGGCTG
>JBGSIY010000067.1:0-4099 GCA_041742275.1 Pirellulaceae bacterium
GGCCCCGAGAAATGGACCTATTACTACCTCTACGTCATCATCGACATCTACAGTCGCTGCGTTGTCGGCTGGATGCTCGCTCACCGAGAGAGTGCCGACCTGGCCAAGAATCTGATTCAAGAAACCATTGAAAAGCAACAGGTACCTGCCGACCAGTTGATTCTCCATAGTGATCGCGGACCGTCGATGGCCTCGCATTCAGTCGCCCACTTGTTGGCCAATCTCGGCGTTACCAAATCGCACAAGGCCGATGTTTGGCAGGAAGAGCTCGAATCGGGCCGATACAACACGATTGAAGAACTGGCGGACGCCAAGAAAGTCGGCCGTACCTACGCCAGTCGCGTCATGCGCCTTACCTCTTTTTGCCCGCAAATCGTGGAGTCTGTCCTCAATGGAAACGAAACCGACGGCCTCAGCCTCCGACAACTACACAAAGGAATTCCTGATTGCTGGAAAGAGCAAATGGAGTTGATCGCAAGCTGACCTATTGCCATGGTCCGCCGGGCGGCCATTTTTTTGAAAACTCATTGTCGCGCTTACTGGCCAGGGTAGGTGGCAATAAAAATTCTGCCAACTCTTTCGCGACCGACGCCAGGTCCAGCCCGCCCGTTGTCAGCCGGCTTTTCATGAGAAACGCATTCCATTGTGTTTGCTTTTGTCGGTCTTTGAAAAACTCTTCTGTTAATGCTAACGGTGTTGTGACAGGCACTTCAGTTTCCCGACGGTCAAAGGTTGCGCGGATTGCATGGGAAATCGTTTTGCCATCGAACTCGAATTGTCTGGCAAGCACCCAAACATCGAAAAAGTCCTTCATTCGGCTGTTGGCAATTCCCAAGATAACCATTGCCTGAAATTTTTCGGCGACAACCGTTTCACGCGGATACGACTTGAGCCGCGGTGCGCTGAAATCAAGAATCGTAGGGTAATCAATGTCGACTGGGCCGGGCGTAATTGCGTCACCAAATCCAATATCGACTTGAATTGGAATTCGGGCCGAGGACAGAAATGCGTTGAACGTGATCCTAATGCCCTGGTATTTTTCATCTTCCTTCATGGTTGATACCTGGATCGACTTCGTGTCAAACTCCAAACCGTCCGAAACATCGTTGATCGAACAAACGGCCTCGAACAGGCTTCGATATCGCGATTCGGAGTGTTCACCTTGTCCTAAAAAATCGACATCACGTGTCGGGCGATGTAATTCATGACTCCAAATTTGAAACAGCATCGCTCCTTTGAGGATAAATTGTTCGCGGTATTCCGAAATAGAGATCCGGTAAAGGAGTCGTTCGAGTGCGAATCTGATTAGGATCAACTGAAAATCTTCGCCTTGCTGTCGTGAAATGTTCAGGAGTCGTTGGCGAACGGATGCCGGGGTATTGTTGCGGTGTTCTCGCGTCACGAAACGGCCTCCAGATAGGGGCGCATTACATTGGTCATTCGGCAGACTTTGGCGGCCTCCCAGATTTGGTCATTGGTGGCTGCTCGTTTCCCTCGGCAATCTCGCAGAGCTTCGATCGCTACATCCAGTCCGATCTTATTTCGGTACTTGAAGCAATCGACGACCGTCTTGGCCGGACTATAAACCTGAATTGTGATGCCTTCGATTTGTTTTTTCTGAACACCAAATGTCAATGCGTTTCCGGAATAACGGACGATACGCAGTACGGGAAATTCAATTTTAGGGCGTCTTGCTTTTTCATCGATCGCCATCCAGATTTCGAACGGCGATTGGGTCGTCAGATTGTGGAAGCGGAGCGCAGAGAGTAGACAAATGACGCCGTGTGGAACCAGCTTGCAAGCTTCGACAAGGGACCGATGTTCGGTCGGTGCTGAATTCGGGAGCGAATAAAGCCCACGGCCAGGTCGCTCAAGAACTCCTTGTGCAAAAAGCCTGTTGAGGTACTCGCGCGAGATGTTCAGCGTATCGAGGTCACGCGGGCGCAGTACCCCTCTGGTTTTCAGAAGCTGAACAATTCGGTCTTTTTGGGTTTGGCTGGCCATTCAGATAACGTCGGGGGAAATGAACAAGTCCCGACGAAATCTTACTATCAAACCGCCAAGTCGGCAAGCGAAAAACCTGGCAAAACCAAACTTTTGCCACCTCGAAACTCAGGTTTTCGAGGGTATTTCTGCTGGCGGAGGGATCAGAATAGTCGTCGACGTATACGACTGAATCCGACGGTGGCCAGGCCTACGGTCGCTAAGAGCAATAGCGACGAGGGTTCGGGGACCGCGGTTACTGAGCCGATGAACATGCCGCCTCCAGCAGAAGTGCCCACAAACCCCAGCGATCCCGAATACAACGCATGAACTTGCATCGATTCCCCGAGCACCTCCGTCATGCTGATCGACGAAAAATCCGTAATAGCAAATAGGTAGCTGTCGTCTAGCCCGTGAACAGCGGCTACCAAATGACCGTCGATGACCTCAAAGTCCGTGAACGTTGCAGATTCTGTGGTGCCGATCAATGAACCGTCTTCTCGCCAGAAACCAACACGTTCCGTGAAAGTATTGAGGTCGAAGAAGGAACCAGCGAAAACGGCGGTGTCGGTAATTGGATCAATCTCAGTTCCTAACCAAAATGGGTTGTCTTCGTTGCTCACCGAAAAATCGAATTCACCCGTGTTGTACACTTGGTACCCGGTAAGGTCGTTGTGTTTCCAGATGTAATCAGCTCCGACAATAAAGTTTCCAGCGTCGGTAATGTCTCGTGCGCCTGAACCCTCACGCGAACTCGCTTTGACTTTACTCAATCGTCGTTCAGGATTATGCCGATGCACGGCTCGTCATCCAGCACCGAGACGATCACAGTAACCGAACGCGACCACCGACGGCCTGCAAAATCGTGAATGTACTCGATCACTGTTTTTCTCTGCCACCGTGTTTCAGGTGGCGCAGGGTAAGCCCAAAGGCACCTGATTGAGCGACAGATCGAAGGTAATCGGGGCATTGTCGGCCGTATCGCTCGGCCCGGTCATGCCTCTTTCGACAACGATTACCACGCAATCACTTGGCAGAGGATGATGAGGTCCAGGCGGACTACAAAGATTTCCCCATCGTACTCCGCATCCAGGATCTCACCCTCGGATGGGAAGGGGTTAGTGAACACATTGCGGCCGTCCAGACCAGAGTACCGCTCGCCCTGGGGCGGATATTTCTGAAGGGGTGGGGCAGTCGGTGGGGACAGAGGGTGAAGGGGTGCTCGCTGAGTTGCTTTAGCTTTGGGCCAAGATAACAGTGGCCAAGCAGCGTGAGTTGCTGGATTTGATCGTCACGTCGGATTACCGGGGGCACAAAAGTTCTGAGGCACAAAAGCCCTAAAGACCCGGTGCATTCGTGCGTATTTCTTTCCGCAAAATAGAGCTAAGTCTTAAGGGGCAGCGGGTGGGCGGTATCAACTGAGATTCGCTGTTTGGATTATCATTGCAAGCACCTGAGAACTTCGCGTGGCCGACGGCAGCATTGACCTCGGAGGCCATTCCCTGGTAGGCCGGCGATCGCCTCATTCTCCAAAAGCATAAAGGTGCTTTTCGGTACGGACGTAGATCTTGCCATCGACCAAAGCGGGCGTGGCTGCGATCAACTCGCCCAGATCGTTCCGCGCGAGAACTTTTAGGTCGTCGCCTGCGGCAAGGACTACTACAACACCGTTGCGCGACGCGGCGTATATTTTGCCATCGCCAGCCACCGGAGACGCAAAGTATGCCCCTTCGGCGCGCAGCCGTTCTCGGTAAAGCAGCCGCCCCGTTGTCGCCTCAAGGCAAGAGGCAATACCGCCGTCCCGGACCAAGTAGATCCTTCCCTGGTAATGCAGCGGCGATGGCACTTCTGGCAGCGCCCGTTTTTCCCGCCAAAGGACGTGGCTCGCCGTTACGTCTCCTATTCCTCCTGATTTGATTGCCACAAGTCCGTGTTCGCTCTGGCTCGAGAGTTCACGACTTTGATTTTTGAGAAACGTGCTCCATTCCTCACGGTTTACCTGGCCGTCTTTGCTGGTGTCGATTCCGCCGATCAGGAATTTGACCTTCAAGGCAGTTCCCTCCAGACCGGTTGCCTCCGGCCGCCGGAAAATGTCCAGGTTGTCCGGAAACTCGGC
>JBGSIY010000068.1:0-6769 GCA_041742275.1 Pirellulaceae bacterium
TTGCTTCGGGAATGGGGTGGCAAAGGATTTGTTTTGGTGGATTCGTCTGCGCGAACAACACCCGTTTTTTTGCTTCAGTCGGCCATTTCAATTATGATCCCGCTCTCCCTGGCGATTTTTTGCGGGATTTTATGGCGCCCCTATATAAAGGCGAGGCAACTCGGAATTCTTCAAGTTATCATTGCTTCGCTCGGAGTGTTTTTGTTTAACTATTTTGTGGTGCTGCGGGCCGTCGGGTGGCCGGATCAGGAACTTGCGGCATTTATTGCGTCAAAAAATGAGATCTACGAATTTCCTGAAATCAGCCCTGACGATTTCGAAAAAAAGAAAAATACTTCGCTTCTGATCGATGCACGAAATGCAAGTCAGTTCGAGTCCTGGTCGCTCGAAGGCTCAATCAACATTCCCGCTGAGGCGTCCCATGCCGATTTCCGGAAGTTAAAAGAGAATTATGACTCTGATCATCCGCTCATCGTCTACTGCGCGAGTGCCAATTGTCAGTTTGGCGATATAACGGCCTCTCGATTAAAATCACTTGGCTTTACCAATGTTTCTATTTTCCGTGAGGGAGTGAATTACATTCTGTCAGGTAAAAAAAGCGAGCCTCAAATGACTACAGACAATCAGGAGACGCAGTGACTGATGTTTGTTATTTTGGGCTTTCGTGTGCTTTCGATTTTAACAAGCTGTTTTTTAGGGACGGTATTGATTGTCAGTGCGTCGCTGCACCTGACCAATCCGATCCTGTTTTTTGAAGATTTGATGGGGTACGAAATCGTCGGTCAATCAACTGCGATGTGGTTGACGCTGATTATGCCACCCGTAATGTTTGTGTGTGGCATGGCCATTATCAATCGTTTGGCCAGCAAGAGTGTCTTGATCGCTACCAGTTTGTTGTTGCTCGCGTTTGTGTTCTCGCAGAGCGTTGCGTTTGTTCGGGGGTTAAAGATCAATTGCGGATGTTTTGGCGCCGGTAGTCATGAGGTTGGTTGGCTGTCCATTGCGTTCACTTCAGCCTGTCTTTTGGGTAATTTGTTTTTGCTGTGGGATAAGTATCATGAGAAACCCGAAGTGCAAGGGATTTACGCTGATTGAACTCTTGGTCGTCATCGCCATTATTGGCGTTTTGACCGGGATGCTGTTGCCCGCCGTTCAATCCGTGCGCGAGGCGGCCAGAAATGTACAATGTAAAAACAACTTGCGGAATATTGCCATCGCTTGCCAAAATTTTGAGAGCTCGCGCAACAGGCTTCCACCCGGAACGTTAGGATTCGACAAAACGCTGTTTGTTCCCGCTGATGTTTCCATTCCAGAATGGGATAGTACCACGGCACATAGGTATCATTGGAAGAAGACCCAGCATTGTTCTTTTTTGACATTGATACTCCCCTATATTGAAATGACAAACACGGCTGTTGCGTTTCCCTCCGACAGTTTGTCTTTAACGAATGAGGCTCTGTTTCCGGGAGACATTCCTGCTTGCGCCCAAGCCTGTAGTACAAAAGTGCCCCTGTTTCTCTGCCCCAGCGATGAATTGGAGTCGATGGAAGCGTTGATTTCTCCTTGCACATCTCAACCTGCAGCAACGACCTTGAACGGCTTTTTTGTTGAGGATCAATTCATCATTGGATTGGAAATGAAAACGGGATTTGCCAAGACAAATTATCTCGGCTGTTCCGGTGCTCATTCGGGTGGCGATTACCCGATTGAGTCGTTAGCCGGGTATGCCGGTGTGATGACGTGTCGGAAATCAATGAGTACGGGGCGAATCAGGGATGGGTCCAGCAACACGATTCTGGTGGCGGAAACGTTGGGCCATATCGATGACCGTAAACGCACTATGGCGTTTGGCTGGGCGTTTGGTGGTCTCGCACGGGGGCGGGGCGAGGCCGATTGGGGGAGTACTACGTCTTCATTCAATTCAGAGATGTTTTTCTTGGGTGACCTGGAATATTCGGGGTTGACCGGATTTGGCTCAGCTCATCCGACGCATGTGAATGTGGTTAAGTCGGATGGGGCGGTCGCCTCAATTCCTCGAACAGTCAGTGTTCGAGTTTGGTATGGCCTGTGTGGGGCCAGTGACGGAACGGTGATCCCCGAATTTTGAAACGTTGCTGAGCATTTAGTAGGTGAATGGGTTCTTGTTGCTATTTGGTAGGTGGGTGACACCGATCGAACACAACACCGATCGAACACAACCGTTGAATTTTCGGTATCGCAAGTATTGAGGTACCATTCAACCTTATTCACTCACTTGAAGTTGTTAATTCGTTCCCCCTCACCCCCGGCCCATCTCCCCCCCGGAGCACCGGTGCGCGGGCGTCCCGCCCGCCAGGAGGAGATGCCGGAGTGCTTGGGCTATATCGGTCGCTATAACGAATTAAAATGCCACCCAGCAGCTGGAGCGTGGAGTCTTTCCCCCTCACCTCCGGCCCTTGTATCTGGTGTTCTGAGAGCGTTCGGTGAACGGCATCTTGTGTGTGTTTGATTCTGACAGTTTTTCCTCACCTTTCAAGGAGAACTGGCTGACGTCACGCATTGGACGCGGCCACGATTTTTTGCAGCGGACCATTGAGCGGCAGGCGGGCAGCGGATTGTCAGTTGCGGCCTATCGTCACCAGCAAAGCCTTTCAACGCTGTCGTTTTATAAATGGCGACGCAAACTCGCACGCAAAAAATTAGACTTTTATCGATCGAACGGTCCCAACCGGAGGAACCATTTAGTCGTTGGTAACGGGTTCGATCTGATGCCGACTTTGCCGAAAAAAAACAGCTGGGAGAGATTCATTCCGAAAAGAGCCCGCGAGAATAGCAAATTGGCGAGTTGGGACAAAAATGCTCGTGCCCCAGACAACCCGATATTGTTGCTATTGGCGGGAGTCAATCAACGATTTCGTACGACTCGCACCGAGAAAAAATCTGTCTTGAGTCAATGCATGCCACTAAAATTGAAAGTAGGCGTTTCCCCATTGCCCTTCGTTTTCATCGACCCCGACTTCCATCGAAATCGATTGGGGAGAAATTTCCAGAATCAACGGTGTCAATCGACGGCCCAGATAGGTGGCCAAGAGTTCGGCTGTGGTGTTGGCGATGGGGAGTAACGCACAATCGGATCGTGGGAAAACCCAGCGGCGATCTTCAAACGTGACAACAATTTCGGCATCACAGCTTGAATCAATCAAAATCGTGGGATGCTCTAACGCCAGCAGAACATGATGATCCAATTCGTGCACCAATTCTCGCAGACGATCTCGGACCGCAATAAAGTCAACAACATAACCATGTTCGTTGAGGGGGCCCGTCACGCGGCAGCGAACTCGATAGTTGTGACCATGCAACGCCTCGCAAATGTTATCGCCGAAGGTAATAAAATGGGCCGCGCTAAAAATCAGTGCTTCCTTCTCAACATCGACGGAATAAGTGGGTTGCAGGTTTTTCATCGTTCGTTTGTTTTCCATTGAAAGTTGAGTTCTAGCTGCTGGTTATAGAGCCCGACAGCGAGACCGGCAGCGATCAAGTCAGCGGAGGTGCCTGGATTACGTCGGCGTCCATCGCTTCGCATCCAAAAATCAAGTTCCGCCGATCGCTCCCAAAAATCTTCCCGCTCATCCCGCTCCGCTGCCTGAATGGCCAACTGAGCGAGATACCTAGCGTGGCCCTCGGTCTGGGCATCCGTTTTCCTGAGTATCAAAGTGTCTCCGAGATCCGCAATGATCGCCAGGTGGGCAATGACAATCGCCTGGGCCAACGACCCATACCGCCGCTGCCCCTCAATGATTTTCGGAACAACAAATTCGAAAACGTCTTGAAAACCGTTGCAATACTGTTGGGCAATCAAATCGTGTGGGGCTGCCGATCGCATGGCTACCAAAAGGTCGGGCGGTGCCTCGCTGTGGATATCGTCCTGTGCAACAGTGCCCAAACCGGATGGCCTGGCGTTTCGAATCGCTTGATAGACCAATTGGGAATCACGATCAGTCAGTGCGCTCAGGGTCTGCGTGATATCGGAAACCGACAGAGCGTTTCCAACCGGCAGGCTCCCAATCGCCTTGGCGATCGGAACAACCAATAAAATGATGCCCAGATTCGTATTGGACCTCACCACCCTTTGGGTAGCATCGACAGCGGCCAAGGTCAATTGCCCAATGGACCTCTCCGTTCCCTGATCGAGGACTTGGCCGACAATCTGACCACTCACCAAAAAATCATAGAATGTGACGTCGTCAAAATCGGCACCACGATGTACGTTGCCGACTTTGGGAGCGGCAGCCTCCAATTGACAGGCAAGCGCCACAAGATGCCCAATGGAAATAAAATGCGGTTCGCGCGTTTTCGGCATTTCAATCACATATACCTGTCGTGTCACATGCAAATATTGGAAGGTTTTTTATTGGGGGCCGAGCACAAAATCGTGAATCGCCCGAGAAACTTCTTCGCCTTTATCCAACATGATGTAATGCCCGCCATCATGAAAACGCAAAACGTCGGCTTGGGGCCAAATGTTAATAAAACGTTGTAGGCATTCGGGACGAAAGCACCAATCCTTCATCCCCCAAATCAATTTCACTGGCAGTTCCAAAGTCGGTAAAAACTGCTCGATTGACTCGAGCGTCTGCCATGTTTTCTGTGTGGATCGCGTGGGGATATCATGCACAAATCGATCAATGGCAACTCGGTTTTCCCAGGAGTCATAGGGAGCCAAAAGTCCTTCGGCCACGTCCTTTGGCAAACCTCGAGGCAGTTCTGTCGCCATCCAAATCGCCGCTCGGGCAAACAGATTTAATCGGCGCATTCCCCACGATCCAATCCACGGGACACGGCAGACACGAATTCGCCAGGGGAAAAAAGGGGGAGGGAACGCGGCCGTGTTTAACAAGACAATCTTCGAGAACAGATCAGGACGCCGACGCACGGCACCCAATCCAATCGCTCCACCCCAGTCATGGGCCACCAACGTAATCCGTTCCAACTGGAGGTGGTCAATCAATTCCACCAAATTATCAATATGGCGATCCAGTGAATAGTCATATTGTTGAGGCCGGTCGCTGCGACCGCACCCCATGTGATCGACAGCCACACATCGAGCGCGAGTTCGCATTTCGGCAATCAATCGATGGTAATAAAACGACCAGGTGGGATTACCGTGAACCATAAGAAGCGGGTCACCAGCTCCCTCATCCACAAAACTCAGCTGATGGCCGTCGGGAACCTGGAATCGTTGAGGCGGGTAGGGATATAAAGCTCTCCAACCTGTAAGAGGAGAGCTAGCCGTTGTTGATGACACCGAAGTTCGACTCGTAGTTCCCAATGATTTGTATTGAAGCCAGCCCAATGCTGCCGCTTCAGTTTACGTCATTTCCAAACAATTGTAGAGACCCGGTGGAAATTCTATTCGATGGCAGAAAAAGGGGGAGGCAACGTTTCCGAATTGGCGAAAGCCCCGATTGACACGTTAGGACCGTTCGATAAATAAATGTCGGCTTTAGCTCCGCGAACGATTAAAAAAATTTTCTTTTGCAGAGCGAAAATCGACAGTTAAAATTCGGTTGAGACTCAATCGGATGTGGAAAACGAATGGGAATCGGATCGAGTCGGTGCTGACTCGAATGATTTAGCGAACGGCACTTGGAAAGTGCCTGCTACGGTAGCAGGCACACTCCGTGTGCCGTCCGCTCCACTCATCACAATATACTAATGTCGATGAATCGTGCGGTTTCCCAGCTAAGGACCGTTCGATAAATAAATGTCGGCTTTAGCTACGCGCACGATTAAAAACACTTTTCTTTTGCAGAGCGAAAGACGACAGTTAAAATTCGGTTGATGCTTAACAGAAGGGACAAGTAACGCCGACCGTTAGGCGACTTTGAACTGATCCAACGAGTGCTTGGCTGAGACGCGCGGTTTGCGACACTCAATGAACAACGAGTCGGGTTTAAAGATTTTTTTGCCGTCGGTATCCAATTGATACACGTTGAACGATTCAATGTCACTGTCTTCGGCACCACAGACACGAAACTCGACGAAGCCACAACTTTCGCAAAGCTCTCTCAGAGAAAAGCGATCGTACATCCAACGATGAATTTCACCCTTCAGACGAAATAGAGTCTCGTCAAAACTTCCCTGCATCTCTCGTCCCATTAGCCACCCGATGATCTTGCGGGACAGACGCTCTCGCCACGTTCCACTTCGTTTTTTTGCGATTCCCCATTTTTTCGGAACGATGTGGGGACTTTTCGGTGGGTCCGATTGGCGACATAGATCCAATTCGGCTCCAATCCTCGATCTTACAAACGACTCTTGGGAATGATCCAGAGTGGCCATGTAACGCCCCATCATTCCACCCGACTGATGCCTAACCATCTGATCCAGCAGTTCCAATTTGATCCAGGCATACCTGTTTGCCGATTCTGAGTCGCCTTCCCATGCTCGCTCATGCATTTGCAGATAGACCCGTGCGATGCGTTCCAGATCTGGAATAACAACTCGGAGCACGCCACCCGGCTGCAGCACTCGAAAACAATCTTCGATCAATCGTTTGCCTTGATCCGGAGGCAAGTGTTCCAGCACATGCGAATGGTAAACGGCGACAAAATGATTGTCGTCAAATGGCAAACCGTCCATAATATTGCAGGCGAGTACATTCTCAGCCTGCGGTTTCAAATCGACGTTGACCCAATCTGCGTGAAACCGTTGACCGCAACCCACGTTCAACTTAGGAACGGAGTCGTGTTTGGTTGAAGATTAGATTGAGTAATTTTGCTGCGGCATA
>JBGSIY010000069.1:0-13049 GCA_041742275.1 Pirellulaceae bacterium
AGTTCAGTTTGAAGCAGCAACTGTTTTACCCGTTCCATCTTCCGACGTACAATTTCATCGTGAGGTGTTCGTCCCAGGATCTGCGCGAAGCGGTGTTCCAATTGACGACGCGATAAATTCAAATGCTGCAAAATATCTCTCACACGAATGTTTCGATCGCAATTCTCGCGGATAAATCGCACTGCTTGGGCAACTTCGGGATCATCGATCGCCAACACTTCCGTCGACTGCCGCACTTGGATGCCAATAGGATCGATCAAACGAGGGCCCACGGCGACCTGTTCCCCTTGGAGCAATCGATCCAAAATTGCTGCAGCCTCAAATCCGGCTCGGTTGGCATTCGGGATCACGCTGGTTAGCGGTGGGCTGCACAGATCGCAGATCAAGGGATCGTTATCAACTCCAATCACGGCGACTTGTTCGGGAACCGCTAAATCCAACTCGCGACACGTCTCCAACAACTGCTGGGCCTTGATGTCGTAACAGGCCATGATCCCAATCGGTTTGGGCAACTCACGCAGCCACTTCGCCATCCTGGCACTTTCTTTATTCCAAGAATATTTTGGATCGTACCTGGGGATGGACTGGTATTCGTGAACGGTAATCCCTCGATCGGACACAGCCTGCTGTAGACCTTGGTAACGCCAATTCGACCAGTTGAAGCCAGGATCGCCACAGAAACCAATCTGCAGAAACCCACGTTCCAACAGATGTTCGGCGGCCATCGCCGCGATCGCCCGATCATTAGTTTCAACCCACGGCACCTCGGCCACGTAACGAGCCGCACTCAAGTCGACCACGGGCAGTTTCGTTTTCCGAACGGCCCGCGCGATGGCGTCGGTTTCAATTCGTGCAATGATCCCGTCTCCTTGCCAACGGGACAGCCAGGGAGGGGGCGCTCCACCTCGTTCCTGTTCTGGCAGAAATATCGACCAGTTCCCATTTTGCTGAACGTAAGTCAACACACCGCTCAATAACCCACGGGCATAGGCGTTCGAGGTTTCAATCAAGAGTGCGATGTGCCGCCGTCGCGAACCGTTCATTTTGCGAAAAATTTCAGTAAAACTGACTAACTCAAATCATCAACGTGCATAATAGCTGAAAAAACCCCAACTTCCAAACAAACGATCATGTAAAATTTCACATCTACTTTTCGCGAAAACTCATCGGCTTCTCAAGAATATTGGGGTACACTGTTGGAAAATCAATTCTGGTTCTGTCACCCTTAGGAACACAACAATGCCTTTGAAAGTCGCCATGATCGGTTTAGGGTTTGGCGCGGAATTCATTCCGATTTATCAAAACCATCCCTTGGCAGAAGTTTATGCCATTTGCCGCCGCAACGCAGAAGAATTAAATCGCGTGGGGGATCAATTCGGCATCGCCCATCGCAGCACAAGTTACGAAGAGATCTTGCGCGATCCGAATGTCGATTTTGTGCATATCAATAGTCCGATTCCGGACCACGCCAGAATGACCCTGCAAGCGCTCGAGGCCGGGAAGCATGTGATGTGCACCGTTCCCATGGCAACGACCGTTGATGATTGTCGATTGATAGTCGAAAAAGTGAAACAGACCGGGCTGAAATACATGATGGCTGAAACCGTCGTCTACAGTCGCGAGTTCTTGTTTCTCAAACAAATGTACGAGTCGGGCGAATTGGGACAAATCCAATACTTGGCGGCGTCTCATCCCCAAGACATGGATGGTTGGCCCGATTATTGGGAAAAGATGATTCCCATGCATTATGCCACGCATGTCGTCAGCCCTTGTTTGGGGCTCACGAACGCCTTGGCCGAATCGGTCAGTTGTTTTGGTTCGGGCCGAGTGCGTGAGGACATCGCTCGCAAATCCGGTTCGTCGTTTGCCGTTGAGTCGTGTCACATCAAGTTGAAAGATCAGGACTTGGTTGCCCACATTTGGCGATTCTTGTATGACGTGGCCCGACAGTACCGCGAAAGCTTTGACGTGTATGGCACCAAACAAAGTTTTGAATGGACGTTGATCGAAAACCAACCCCATGTCCTGCACACGGCCAAAAAACCGGAACACGAAATACCCAGCCCCGTTACGATCCCGGATTTCGCGCATTTATTGCCTGCTGAAATTCAACGGTTCACACAACCAGCTGAAATTCATGACTCGAATCACCTATCGTTTATCCAAGGGGGCGGGCATGGAGGTTCTCACCCCCATTTGGTGCATGAGTTCCTGACGGCCGTGGAGCAAAACCGCGATCCATGGCCGAATGCCATCACGAGTGCCAATTGGACTTGTACGGGAATCTGTGCCCATGAGTCGGCTCTGCGCGGGGGTGAACTGATCCGCCTACCCGAGTTCACGCTAGGCTAATTTTTCACGTTAGACCCATTTGTCCGCAGTCGAACCGCGATGGTTCCTCCGACAAATTTTTTGTTCTCGATTCTAAAAATAAAAGTTTCACCGATTGTCGTTTGTTTCAATCTGATTGGATGCCAACCCATGTTGCGAATTATCTTGACGGCCCTGCTCATGGTCCATTGTTTTGGTTTGACGTTCGCGCAAGAAACCTCAAAGTCGGCAGCGAAACTGAACCTGCTGTTCTTGGGTGATCAAGCGGGGCATCAGCCGCGAATTCGCTTCGATATTCTCGCCCCCGTTCTAGCTCGACGGGGAATTCAAATGGAATATACCGAAGACGTAAAAAAACTGAACGCCGAGTCGCTAAAAAACTACGACGGTTTAGTTCTGTACGCCAACATCGATGAAATTGCACCGGAACAAGCCGACGCGTTATTAAAATTTGTGTCTGAGGGGAAGGGATTTATACCGCTTCATTGCGCGAGTTACTGTTTTCGCAATTCCCCCGAAGTTGTGGCCTTGATCGGCGGGCAGTTTCGCGAACACGGAACGGGCGTGTTTACTGTTGCTCCCGAAACTGACCATCCCGTAGTTGCCGGCTACGGTGGGTTCACCAGTTGGGACGAAACCTACGTGCATCATTTGCATGCCGAGAAAGATCGAGTGGTTTTGGAGTATCGTTATGGGGATCGGCAGGCCGCAGGTAATGAACGCGAGCCGTGGACCTGGGTAAAAACGTTTGGTGAGGGACGTGTTTTCTATACCGCTTGGGGGCACGACGAACGGACTTGGGGCAAACGCGGTTTCCACAATTTAGTCGAACGAGGCATCCGCTGGGCCTGTGGCGATGACCCTTCATTTGTCGAGCCCTTTGTCGAACGAAAACCGTTTGAAATGCCTCAGATGACCGAGCAGCCTCGGGATCTAAAGCCGTTTGAATACGCCGAGGTCGGTAACAAGATCCCCAACTATTTGTCAGAAGGGGGTTGGGGCGAACAAGGCGAACCCCTCTCCACTATGCAACGCCCTCTCGCACCCGAGGAATCGCTGCGTCACTACGTAACACCCGTGGGCTTCGCCGCAAAATTGTTTGCTGCCGAACCCGAATTGGGAGCCAAGCCCATCTCGATGACTTGGGATCACCGCGGTCGTCTGTGGGTCTGCCAAACGATTGACTACCCCAACGAAATGCGAACGCCGGGACAAGGCAACGATCGCGTGACCATTTGCGAAGACACCGACGGAGATGGCCGCGCCGACAAGTTTACGATCTTTGCCGACAAGCTCAGTATTCCGACGGCGATCGTTTGTTATCGTGGTGGCGCCATCGTGCAGGACGGTGCCCGCACATTGTTCCTCAAGGATACCGATGGAGACGACGTCGCCGATCTTCGTGAGACTTTGATTTCCGGCTGGCAGATGGGCGATACCCACGGTGGCGTGAGCAACTTCCGTTATGGACTCGACAATTGGATTTGGGCCATGCAGGGCTACAACGGATCGGCTCCCCGTTATGCCGGTGGTGAATCCAGCCGGTTTCATATGGGTTTCTTTCGTTTCAAATTGAGCCAACAAGATCCACCTCAAGTTACCGAATTGGAATTTGTTCGCTCCACCGATAATAACACTTGGGGACTGGGCATCTCAGAAGAAGGCTTGATCTTTGGTTCGACGGCCAATCGAAACCCCAGCGTGTTTATGCCGATTGCGAACCGCTATTATGAACGGGTCAACGGCTGGGGCCCCGAGCAGTTGCGTTCCATCGTCGACACGCATAAGTTCGCGCCGATTACCGAGAAAGTCCGGCAGGTCGATCATCATGGTGGTTACACTGCCGGGGCCGGACATGCTCTGTATACCGCTCGCACTTATCCCAGCAACTGGTGGAATCGCACGGCGTTTGTGAATGGCCCCACGGGTCACTTGACCGGGATCTTCGAACTTATTCCTGACGGAGCCGGATTTCGCTCTCACAGCCCAGGAAATTTATTGGCCAGCAATGACGAATGGGCAGCAC
This sequence comes from Pirellulaceae bacterium, assembly GCA_041742275.1. Lineage (GTDB taxonomy): Bacteria > Planctomycetota > Planctomycetia > Pirellulales > Pirellulaceae > BJ22. The sequence goes on from JBGSIY010000069.1 coordinate 4,358, forward strand.
CGATCATGTCCGAAGTCGGCCCCGATGGGAACGTTTGGGCTCTCGATTGGTACAACTATATTGTGCAACATAATCCGACTCCCAAGGGTTTTCAAACAGGACGAGGCAATGCCTACGAATCCGATCTGCGCGACAAATCGCATGGACGCATTATCCGCGTGGTGTACGAGGGACAAAGCGACGGCATTCAGGAGGCAGCCCCACAGTTGACATTGGGCGCTCCCGATCAATGGGTCGCAGCATTGAGCCACACCAACATGCTGTGGCGGCTGCAAGCTCAACGTTTGTTAGTCGAACGTGGGCAACTGGACGTCACCGAACAACTCGTGGCCCTAGTCCAAAACCGCTCAACGGACGCCATTGGATTGAACCCCGGCAGCATTCATGCCCTATGGACACTTCACGGCTTAGGAGCCATCCAGCCGGAGGGTTCAGAGGAAGTAATGGCGGCCATCGCCGCGGCGCTCAAGCACCCCTCAGCCGGTGTCCGACGCAACGCCCTCGCGGTCCTCCCTCCGTCACCTCTATCCACCGAATTGATTTTGCAAAACGAACTTTTGACGGACAGTGATCCCCAAGTCCAATTGGCCGCCATTTTGGCTTTGGCCGATCAAACAGAAAGTTCCGCCGTTGGAGATACCATCGCGGATCTGACAGAAAATAGTTTGGTCATGAAAGACCGTTGGTTGGCGGACGCGATGACCAGTGCGGCGGCGTCGCATGCGGAGTCGTTTCTGCGTGCCTATTTAACACGAGAGATCGCTCCCACGGCAGAATCAATACGCTTGGTCACGCGAGTCTCGGAACACTGGGCTCGATCCGGTGCGTCCTTTGATAATCTGCTGAAAGACGTGGCGTCGCTCAAACCCGAACGGATCAATCCCGTATTCCAAGGTTTCTTGGCGGGGCTCTCCGAACGCGATCGATCTCGCACTCTTTCCGCAGAAACCGAAGAGGAACTGAAACAGCTCGCCGCCAATTTACCCGCCGCCGAACTCAGCCTGCTGATCACCTTGGCCGGCCGTTTGGGGTCTTCGGCTTTCGACACGTACGCCGAGCAAATCGCCGTTGAATTCCGTCAGTCACTAGCCAATCGCGATCAACCTCTGCGAACACGGATAGAAGCGGCTCGGCGACTCGTTGCCCTGCAACCAAACAATCCCGAGACCGTGGCGGCGATCTTGAACAATCTTGATTTGCAAGTCGACCCCGAGTCGGCCGAGCAATTCTTGCAAGCGTTAAACGGCTGCCGCAGTGAGACCCTAGCGGATGCCGTGTTGGCCAAGGCTGCCGAGTGGACTCCGGCCGTGCGGAAACAAGGTATTCGTTTGTTGCTGAGCCGTCCCGAATGGACATTGACACTCGTTCAAGCTCTCGACGACCGACGCATGAGTATCGATGAGTTGGCCATCGACGAGCGGCAAACGCTGTTGAATCATCCAGACGAAAAAATCAAACAGGCCGCAGTTCGCTTCATGCAAACGGGCGGAGGTATACCGAGTCCCAATCGCGTGGAGGTGTTGGAAAAATACATCGCTACGACGACAACTAAAGGCGATGTTCAGAAAGGACTTGCTCTGTATCAAGAACATTGCAGCAAGTGCCATCGACACGGTTCGCTGGGTGAAGACGTCGGACCCGATTTGACGGGAATGGCCGTGCATCCCAAGGAAGAATTGTTGATCCACATTCTCGACCCCAGCCGCAGCGTGGAGGGCAACTTCCGAGCTTACATTGTGATGACGATCGAGGGGCGATTGATCACCGGCATGATGGCTGGCGAATCTCGGACGTCGGTTGAACTTATCGACACAACTGGAAAACGTGAGGTCCTGGCTCGAGATGATATCGAAGAGCTTCGTCCCTCTATGAAATCGGTCATGCCCGAGGGCTTTGAGGAGCAAATGGACATTACCGCCATGACGAACCTGCTCGAATTTTTGACTCAGCGCGGCAAGTACCTACCACTAGACATCCGCAAGTTGGCGACTCTCTCTTCAGCGAGTCCGATGTTTTATGGTGCCGCAGCCGAGACAATGGAGTTCGAGAAATGGGGGCAAAAAGAATTCCAAGGCATTCCGTTTAACGTGTTGGACCCCGCCGACGGTCGCGTTGCCAATACGATGATGTTGTATGGCCCCGAGGGTCGTATCCCACCGACGCTGCCCAAACAAGTTTCGATGGAGGTCGGATCGACGGCGACCGTGATCCACATGCTGGGCGGCGTGGGGGGCTGGAGTGCCCAACGCCCCTCGCGCGACGGTCGTCCCGTCATGACCGTCCGCTTGACCTATGAGGACCAACAAACGGAAGAGCATATCCTGCGAGATGGTGTGCACTTCTCCGACTACATCGGCGACTTTGCGGCTGCGGAATCTCAAAAAGCGTTCACGCTCAAACGGGGATATCAAATTCGTTATTTACAAGTCAAACCGAAACGACCTGAAGTCAAAATCAAAAGCATGGAATTCATCAAAGCCGACCATCCCAGCAGCCCCATCACCATGGCGATTACATTGGAGAATTAACACGCGACGATTCCAACTCCGACTGAAATATGTGTTCACGCTGCAGATGGTCCGATGAAACCGTCTGTCGTCGCGTTGCGACTGAAAACTGGTTACCGCACCCCCAACCACGGACTGGCATCCGTTGCTATCGCATGTCGTCCCTTCAGGACTATGGAATGAAGTTGCGCACTGGCCACCACACAAAATGCAAGGGTCTCCCAGCCACTGGCAGGACTACGGATTGGAGTTGCTACCTAGCCGCTAAACGATTCAAAAGAAGGCGCTGCTGTTGCTGTCAGTTGTCGCTCTGCCGGTGCGAGCCCAAGACGGAATCGGGAAAGTGGGTGTGGGTTATGGCCTTAGACTGTCCCCCTTCATTTCAGCCTATTGGAGTGTGCCAGTCGCAACGCGACGACAGGTTACAGCCCCGGACGCAAGTCCGGGGTACGGATAGGAAACACCAAAAGAGTCGCAACGCGACGATAGGAAAATCCAAAGGTTATTTGATCACAGTACGCCGCCAGCATATCAACGCAAATTTTACAAAGCACCTATCGGGCCATTTTTTGCAGAGCCACGATTCCAACTCCCTCAGGAAAACGTGCTCTCACTGGAGATCGCCCGATGAAACCTCCTGTCGTCGCGTTGCGACTGAAAACAATGTGGCGTACACGCAACCACGGACTGGCATCCGTGGCTAACGTATGTCGTCCCTTCAGGACTATGGATTGGAGTTGCGAACTGGCCACCACCGACGGGTCTGTTTGATACGAACGATGATTCGGCGGGGACCGGGGTCAGGCTTGATTTTCGGTTTTCACCATGAAGGGGTTTGGTAAAATTGAGTTGCTGTACTCCGACGCGTCCGAGCACGCTGCTGGAGGACCTTGTTCGTAACGGTGCCTGATTGAATTCCCGCGTCAACTCTGATTGCTGGCATCAGAACAGTTTGAAAACGCAGGCGTCTACGGTTGGGCAAATTGGGTTGCCTCCGTTACACTGGTCAATGTGCATTTTCATTTTCCGAATTCATTACATCCAATCCATTGACTCAAAAATACATTGAACTGCGCGGCGTGCGCACGAAAAACCTCAAGGACCTGGACTTGACCATTCCCCACGGCCAATTTTTGGTTGTCTGTGGCCCTAGCGGAAGTGGTAAAACCAGTTTGGCAGTTGATACTTTGTATGCCGAAGGTCAGCGGCGCTATATCGAAAGTTTTTCGCCTTACGCTCGTCAATTTTTGGACCAAGTCGATAAGCCGCCGGCCGAGGAACTGCGGGGCATCCCGCCGGCCATTGCCGTTACGGGACGAGGAGGCCGTTTTGGACGCCGCGCCAACATTGCCTCGACCATTGAGTTCCACAACCATTTGCAAATGGTATTCACGCGCGGGGCAACTGTAATTTGCCCCGATTGTCAAATGCCTGTCGTGAGCCAACACCCACATCAAGTCGCCGAGCAACTCCTTGGCATTCCAGCAGGGACTCGTTTTCAAATTGGTTTTTCTTTGGGGGATCAAGTCACCGACGACCTGCTGGAAACCTTCCGTGCCAACGGGTTCGTGCGTGCGATTGTCGGGACGCAGACACGGAATTTGAGCGAGCTGACGTCAGCCCTAATCCTCGGCCAAGAAACCTGGGTGATTGTCGATCGTTTGACGGGAGGCAAAGTTGATCCGCAGCGATTGAACGAGTCCCTTTCGTCGGCCTTTCAATTTGGAAACGGTACTGCATTCGTCTGGTTGAATGAGCTTCCTGCAGCAATCAACGACGCTGCACGGCCGGAAGTCATTGACCAACAGGACTGGTTCCGCAAGAGATTCGATCGAGATTTAACATGTGCTCGGTGTGCGCGCCGATTTGTACCTCCGGAACCTCAACGATTGAGCGATGCCAGCCCCCTGGGTGCCTGCCTCGAATGCGAGGGTTTAGGCGAGGTCAGCAATTATGACCCGCAATTGATCATACCTGACGAAACCAAATCCATTCGCGATGGCGCCATTGCACCTTGGAATTCGCCGTCTTATGAGCACGAGCGACATGAACTTCTGGCCCTAGCTGCCGATTACGGAATCAACGTCGATATTCCCTGGCGTGAACTGCCGGAGGAACAACGTCGTATGATCTGGCAAGGAATTCCGGAACGCGAGTTTGGTGGATTGAATGGATTTTTTCGTTGGCTGGAGAAACGCCGTTACAAAATGCATCTGCGGATTTTCACTGCCCGGTGGCGTAGCTTCACGCTGTGCCCCGTCTGTCGAGGGCAGCGACTGAACGCAAACGCGTTGCATTATCAGTTTGGCGGCAAGACCATCGTGGAAATCTATGGAATGACGCTCGCCGAAGCTAGAGAATTTTTCGAAAAACAAGTCCTTGAATATGCGGCCCTTAAACCGGTCACTTCACTGTTGCCGCGCGTTGTCGAGCAACTTTCCACGTTGGAGAAAATGGGGCTGGGCTATCTGACACTCAACCAAAAAATGCAGTCACTCAGTTCGGGAGAAAAGCATCGCATTTTGATCGGGCGGATGCTGAAAACATCGCTCGTGAATTTGCTGTACGTGCTCGATGAGCCATCGTCCGGCTTGCACCCCATCGACACTGAGCAATTGGTAACGGCCCTGGCCGCCTTGCATGCTAGAAATAATACCGTAGTCGTCGTGGATCATGACCCGCAGATGATTGTGGCGGGGGATCGAGTGATTGAATTGGGGCCGGCCGCAGGAGAGCAGGGGGGGACCATCGTTTTTGACGGTAGTCCAGAAAAAATCATTTCCAATAAAAAAAGCTTAACGGGTCGTTACATACAAGGCGAAAATTGGCGGCGACCGGATGCCACACGGCGAGCGCCTAAAAAAGGCAAGCTTCGGTTGTTGGGATGCACTGGTCACCACTTGCAAAACATTGACGTCGATTTCCCATTGGGTGTTTTATGTCAAGTCATGGGGTTGAGTGGCAGTGGTAAAACGTCGCTGGTTCGTGACACTTTATTCTCGGCCGTTGCCCGTCATTTGCAGCAGGATGCACCGACTCCGTTGCCCCATAAAAAAATCGTCGGCGAAGATTTGTTTAGCTCCACCATTTTAATTGACGACGCCCCGCTTGTCCGTTCATCCCGCAGCAACCCGGCCACTCACATCAAAGTTTATGACCTGATCCGTAAATTGTTTGCCGAATCGGAGGATGCAAAATCGAAAAATTTAACGGCTCGCCATTTCAGCTTTAATGTCTCCGGAGGGCGTTGCGAAAAATGTACAGGAGTTGGCTACCTCGATGTCGACATGCATTTCTTGTCCGAGATGCGCGTCGTGTGCGATCAATGTCAGGGACGACGGTTTCGCTCCGAAGTGCTGCAGGCCAAGTATCGAGGGAAGAATATTGTAGAAACGTTGGCGTTGACAGCGCAACAAGCGTTTGCCTTCTTTCGGGGGCAGCGTAAGATCCAACTGGCCCTCAAATCGTTAATCGATGTGGGACTGGGATACTTACAACTGGGCCAACCCAACGACACTCTCAGCGCTGGCGAAGAACGGCGATTGAAACTCGCACAGCATTTGGCACAGACGAGCAAAGGTCGCAGTCTGTTTGTGCTCATTCGGCCGACCATTGGATTGCATTTGTCGGAAATTTCGAAGCTGGTTGATTGCTGCGACTCCTTGTTAGGCATTGGCCACTCCATCATCGTCGTGGATAATAGTTTAGCTTTGGCTCAACATGCGGATTGGTTGATTGAGATGGGACCCGGTGCGGGGCAGGAGGGTGGCCGCGTGGTGTTTTCCGGTACTCCAGAAGAGATGCGGCTGGCAAAAAAATCGCCCACGGGCCAAGCACTCACCCAATGGCTGGGCGAACAGTGAACCACCCAGCGAGATTACACCTGCGTCAGAATCCAGACGAAATTCAACTTCGCCAACGCCGTCAATGGACCGAGGCTTCATGAACGAAAACAAAAACGATAAAGCCTCGCGACCGCTTCGGCTTGCGTCCTCGTTGAGTGCGCAAGACGAACTGCGATACTCGCGGCAAATTCGATTCGCTCCGATCGGAATCGCCGGTCAACAACAGTTGATCAACGCCCGAGTTTTGGTCCTCGGATTGGGAGCCCTCGGTTCGGCTTCTGCTGAGATGTTGACCCGTGCCGGGGTCGGGCATTTGAGAATCGTTGATCGAGATTTCGTCGAGTTAAGCAACTTGCAGCGGCAGTCTCTGTATAGGGAGGCCGATGCTCTCGAGGGCACCCCCAAAGCCATTGCGGCTGCCAAACGTCTGCAATCAATTAATTCCCAGTTAGTAATTGAACCGCATGTTTTGGACGTAACACCGAAAAACATTCTGGGATTGGCAGCGTCGGTCGATTTAATCATCGACGGCACGGATCATTTCGACATTCGATTTTTGATCAATGATGCTGCTGTGCATACGAAGATCCCCTGGGTTTTTGGTGGCTGCTTAGGAGCGGAAGGCCAGGTCATGGCTGTGGTCCCCGGAGTTACGGCTTGTTTGCGTTGCCTTATGAGCGATGGTTCACCGGGAACGGTTGCGACATGTGACACGCAGGGGATATTAGGACCCATTGTGCAAGTTGTCGCGGCTGTCCAAGTCGCCGAGGGGCTGAAGATATTAACCGGGAACATGCCTGACTTATATCATGGGCTGCAAACATTTTCATTGTGGGAAGCCCGTTCGCGCCAGATCTCGACGAAGGCGTTGATGGACCCTCAATCGAAAAACCACGTCCCCTGCCCAACCTGCCAACTTCATCAATTGGAATGGCTGTTGGGGGAGCGATTCGGAGGGGCCATCCGCCTGTGCGGCAGAAATTCCGTGCAATTTACCCCGGGTGAGCCTCGAAATGTCGATTTGAACTCCGTTGCCTCGGCACTGGCTGACATGGGGGAGGTCACGATCAGCCCTTATTTGTTAAGACTGCGGACGGAATCGCACTCCATCACACTATTTCCTGACGGGAGAGCCATCATTGAAGGGACCGAGGATTTGGTCCAAGCGAAGGCCCTGTATGTGAAATATTTTGGCTAAACGATGAAGAGATCTCATTGTGCTCGCCCCTTTGAACATTTTCTGCGGAAGGACCATAATAGAAAGATTATCCAGTTCTTAAATAAATTGTCTGATCAACTTTGGCCTATCCATGAACGAATCATTATTGCTGCTGGCTCAGAACGAAAAGATCATCAATTGGTTTACGCCGTTGTGGATTCTTTCTGCGGGGGCAGCATTGGGCCTGATCTTGGTCCTCATCTTTTTGGGTATTGTGGTCGGGTGCTCGAAAATTCCAGGGCTGAATCGACTGGCCGAAAACCGAGTGGCTTATATTATCGCCTCGGTTTTACTCTCAGCGGGATTGTTTTCCGGCTGCACCTACCTGCTGATCATGACCTTTCGATTAGAAAATTTGTTGATCGCCAGTTCCGAAAATCCGCAGGAGCCCGCGGCGTTGTTGGCAGTGGTCTTTGCATTGGCAGCGTCCATGATTGTCGGTTTTGGCTTTTGGAAGTTGGTTTCTCAGCGACGCATCGACGAAGTTTTTACGTTGTTGGGTGAGGGATTTCTATCGTGGATCACCATCATTTGCACGTCGTTAGCTGGATTTGCAGCAGTGGGATTGATTTTAGGAATTTTTAATGGATTTGGGGTAGTCAAATTTGTCGAAGATCCGCGAGGCATGCTAACCTCGATTGGCCGACTGTCCTCCGCGGGACTCTATACGGAAGTGTTTGAGATTGCTCCAACGGGTGCTGAAGAGAGCGGAACTCCGGTGACATTAGGCATCGAAGGCTCGGAACTGCGAGCACTGATTTTTTCAGCCAATCAGGATCTCCAGGTTTCATTTGATCCCATATCAATTTCCATGGATCCCCAGACGTATTTCCGGGTGGCTCCCACGGTGCCTGATAAGCCGTTTGTCTTCTTCAATCGGGCTATGTTTCCGGATGAACAGATTGAGGAATTGTACATCGCCAATCGAGGTGTTAATCCTGCTCAAGTCACGTTGACCTGGGCATTGCAACCCAAATACCCCGAAGTTGCACTGGTGCGTTGGGCCGGGGGAATGATCCTGGGACTGTACGTTTTGTATCTGTCCCTGGCGATCATGATGCCTAAAATTGCGGCCATTAGTCTATCAACATTCAAGACAGAAATCAGTCAGCCCATTTTTA
>JBGSIY010000070.1:0-3523 GCA_041742275.1 Pirellulaceae bacterium
GACTTCTTGAATGAAAAAGGGGGAAACCCGGGGCGTGGCGGTCACCTGTTGGCGCGAGAGGCTGTGGCGGTCGTGGAGGAGGCTCGCAGTTGCCTTGCGCGAATGATCGGAGTCGAAGACTGCAAACGTCTGGTCTTAACGCATGGCTGCACCGATTCAGTGAATATGGCTATCCATGGTGTGATTCGCGCATTCAATCGAGAGAACCAATCGGATGCTGGGGGCGATTGTCCCCGTCCGCATATGGTAACCACATCAATCGAACACAACGCCGTGTTGCGGACGTTGCATTGTTATGCAACAAACCAGCAAATCGAACTGGACGTAGTGCCTTGTGATCAGGAGGGTTGGGTTTCGCCTGAAGCGGTGGCTGCTGTGATGCGCCCCGATACGTTGATGTTTGCGATTTCCCATTCATCCAATGTGTTGGGCACGATTCAGCCTGTATCCGAAATTGTATCGGCCATTCGCCGAATCTCTCCCGAAGTGTTGGTGTTGTTGGACGCGGCGCAAACGATCGGGCATATTCCGATCGATGTCCAGGCGTTGGGGGTCGATTTGCTGTCGATCGCGGGGCACAAGGCGTTGATGGGTCCGACGGGAACGGGGGCCTTGTATGTGGGCCCTCGAGCGTTTCCTGATGTGGGAGATCAGGCTCGTATTTTTTGTGAGCGTCGGGGGGGAACCGGCGCCGTGGCCCCCGGGTTAGAAATGCCGAATGTTCTCCCCGATGCCATGGAAGCCGGCACGCCGAACGCCGTTGGGTTTGCTGGCTTGTTGGCAGCGATCAAAGAATTGCAGTCGGAGTCCCTGCGTGAGGCACACTCGCACGAGATGAAACTCACGCAGCTGCTGATCGATGGCTTGCTGCAGATTTCGGGAGTCACTGTGTACGGACGTCATCACACGCGAGATCGGACTCCCGTGGTGTTATTCAACCTGCAAGGCTGGCATCCCCGCAAGGTTTCGGCCCATTTGGATTCCGAGTATCACATTGCCACTCGGGGAGGCGTGCATTGTGCCCCCATGTTGCATCAAACCATTGGAACCGGCGCCGAGGGTGGCGTTCGAGTTTCGCCAGGCGTGTACACGACTGCGGACGAGATCGAACAGTTTTTGACAGCCATTCGCGCCGTTGCGCAAACTCCTGCCGCAACAAATATTGTTTAATTGACTGTCCTTTTTTTGTAACCGTTCACGGCTTTCGTCGGTGAACGGTTAGTCACGATCTAAATCGTACTCGTACTCAGCCATGGGCGGTACTCGTAATCGTACTCGATCGGCTGGCAGTTTCGAGTTCGAGTACCATTTCATTGGATGAAGAAACGGGGACCGGTCAAAACGGGGACAGGTCCAGTTTTGGATGAAAACGCGGGCAAATTCTCTTGATGATTTTTTCTTAAATGGATGTTCATGGATTTGAATATTGGACAGGACAATATATTCGGAAAGGTGAAGAAACGGGGCAGTTTCAGTTTGGGGTTTCGGCACGCATTGTGATGCCTGGCACAATTGAAACGTTGATTACATGGATTTGAGTCGTTGGCTCCGCCGGGGCAAGCCCGCAGCGGAGGCCATTTTGAGAGTTTGGGCGGCAGTTAAGGTAGCTGTCAGTTGTTCGCACCGACCGGGACGAGCCCGACGGAAGCGGGAAAGACTGGTGGAGGTTTTAATCACGAAATGCTGGGGCGTTGCGGCGGCAGTTGGGTGGTTGCCCGTTGTTCGCACTGACCGGGACGAGCCCGACGGATGCGGGAGGGACGGCGTGCGATAGCCACGGATGCCAGTCCGTGGTCGTGGGTGGGCAATCTTGTTGTCAGTCGCACCGCGACGACAGGCGACTTCATCGGACAGGCTGCTGTGTGAACATGTATCCCGGAGAAAATTCGAATCGTCGCTAGGAGGTGTTCGGTGAATCAATGTCGCCTTCGCCCCGCGAACGATCAAGAAAACGCTGCTGTCGAAGAATGAAAGGCGAAAGCAAAAATCCGGATGATGCTAAATAAAAATCACCCAATACTTGCCTGGAGAAAATTCGCGTTGGTATGCTCGCGGCGAATCGTAAACTTATGATTTTGGCCTTAGCGTTTTTTCTAAATTGAGACACACGGATGCCCATGTGGCGGGTCGATTTGGTTTAGAATAGAGCCCTTCTTTCAAGGTGTTGATTGCGAACGCCGGGTCACTCCGACCCTTAAATTAAACAGAACCCTATTTTTCAGAAATTAGACAACTCATGAATATTTCCAGCCAACTTCGGGTGCGGTTCTGCGTTTTGATCGTCGGCTTGTGGATCATGTCGCCGGGACTGATGGAGAACGGTCCATTCGATCTGCAGGCTCAAGATATGCGAATGTATCGCGATCGCATTGAACCCAATTGGTTCGCGGGTGATTCCAAGTTCTGGTACAAGCTGGAATTGCCGGGCAATCGACGAGAATTTTGGCTGGTGGATTCCCAGCAGGGGCGGCGTCAACCGGCTTTCGACCACGAGGCGGTGGCCGCGGCTTGGAATTTGCGAGACAATTCCCAAGTCCAACCCAAACGTTTGGCGATTGATTCGCTTGAGTTTTCCGAGAACGATGAGAGCGTGTTGCTGAATTTAGTAAATCAAGGTCAATTGCACTGGAATCCCGCGACCCAAGAGTTAACTCAAACCAAACCAGCTCCCACGGCCGCTGTGGGGAAATTGTTTATGCCCCCCGTTCCCTCGACGGATGAAGGCGGAACCAGCGAGTTGACCGTAAAAAATCAGTTGGATGGAACGATTCAAGTGATCTGGGTGGATCGCGAAGGAAACGAGCAAGTATATTCCACAACGCCTCAAGGTGAAAGTTTTCAAATTTCAACTTATCGCGGGCATGTGTGGTTGATTCGCCGCGAAGGGGGCGAGGCGATCGGGTGTTTTGTGGCTCAAGGTGACGAGACCGTCATTGAGTTGACCCCGACCATGGCCGACAACGTGGAGAACAATCGCCCGACAGATAACGCTCGTCGACGTGGCAACGCCCGGACTCCTAACCGTCGTGGTGGGCGAGCCGGGATGGCGGGAGAGATGCGTTCGCGTAGTCCCAACAGGGAATGGCAAGCCTTTGTTCGCGATCATAACCTATGGTTATCTCGCGCGCAAGAATCGGATGCTGTCGACAGCAATCGGGAACGACAGTTTTCGCAGGATGCCACTGTCGACAATAGCTTCCGTCGCGACGCATCACGAGCCCGCTTGGTTTCCATGCGTTACGATCTAACGGATTTTCCGGACGAGATGCCCAATGTGATTTGGTCGCCCGATTCTCAATATGTCTTGGCCTGGCAAACGACGCGTGTCGAGGAGAATCGAGTGGTATACATAGAGTCCTCACCTCGGGATCAATTGAAGCCAAAAACGCAAGAGTATCCATATGCTCGTGCGGGAGATCCCTTGCCGGTGAGTCTCCCCCGATTGTTTCGAGTCGAGGACGGTCAAGAAATTGAACTGGATCCAAAATGGTTCCCTAACCCGTTTGAGTTACGGTTTGAGCGT
>JBGSIY010000071.1:0-2061 GCA_041742275.1 Pirellulaceae bacterium
CGCTGGGGCCAACAACCAATTGTTGTAGTTCTTCGTCCGATGGTGGATTGCGAGCCATATCGAGAGCCACCACTTTTTTCCCCTTGGTGGCAAATAGTTTTTTTGCCGTTCGGGCTAGGGCAATCGCTCCCTCGGCGTCAATGCGATCTTTCTTGGCATTCACTTCAATTTTGGTGGAGACGCCAGCGGCCGCCAAAAAATCTTGTGTTTTTTTACAGGTGGCGCATCCGGGGCGGTGATAGCTCCAATCGACTTTCTTCATCTTTGTTAATCCTTTGCCATTGATTCCGTGAATTGAAAAACGCGTTCGATCGCGTTGCAATTAGATCGAGATTATCCGCAACTGCTAGCGGAATTCAACATCATGTTTGCAAAAAAACTGCCGGACAAAGCCGGCAAAGATTTACTTCATGTAGCAATTGCTGCCAAATTCGTGTTGCCAATTGGCGTCAGTTTCTGTAATTAACGCCGGTTGAGAGTTTTTTAGTAAAGTTGGAAGCGAGCATGCACATGCGGACTGAAGTTGCTCAATCGAAATTACCCCGGTCAATTTTGCGCCTCATGGGCGTGATTTGCGTCTTGCTGACCTGCGGATGCCAATCTAGTTTACCAGCTCAATCGGCAATATCGCCCGAAGCGTTGCGTTTTCAGAGTCTCGATCGCATTCCGGCCGAAGCAAGCGGTGTGGTGGAAGAAAATAACGTGACCGGCGACGTTTCCCAGATGGTCGCTGACGTTTTGGTAACCGGTAATTCTCGCCTTGCGGATCACCAAATTCTGCGGAACGTACGAACCCGCCCCGGCCGTTATTTCGACCCCGATCTTTTGCAACAAGATGTGGATGATTTATGGCGTTTGCCCCAAATCAAACGAGTCAACGGTCCCTATGTTGATCAGACAGCCAACGGCTATGTCATTACCATTGATGTCGAAGAGAAGCAGGTGTTATCGGCGATCGAGTTTGTGGGTAACCGTGGGATTTCTGATCGCGCGTTGAAAAAGCATTTGAGTATTGCGGATGGTCAGCCATTGGATGCGTATGAGATTCGCATGATGAAGAATCGCATCGAGGAGCATTATCGGGATAAGGGTTTCCCGAAGACGCAAGTGGAAATTTTAGACGGGACCGAGCCCGGTGACGATCGCGTTGTGTTTGTCATTTACGAGGACGAGAAGCAGCGTGTGTGGGCAACACAATTTGAAGGCAACACGTTGGCCAGCGATGCACGACTTCGGCACTTTGTTAAATCAAAACCGGGCGTATTGAAATATTTCGGCGGTCTGGTCAAACGTGAAGAAATCGATTTAGATGTAAAACGTTTGCTGGAGTACTACCATGGTTTGGGGCATTTCAACGCCCGAATTGGTCGAGAAGTTTCAGAAAGCAACGACGGTCGCTGGTTGACCTTGAGGTTCATCATTGACGAGGGACCGCGTTATCAAGTTCGCAATGTGGCCTTCATGGGCAATGAGCGTTTTACCGGGGAAGAGCTACAGCAATTGGTCAAGCTCAAGCCTGACGGCGAGATTCAACCGGACTTCAACGTTGCCAAAATGAATCAAGACGTCGCTTCGTTACGCGATTTATATGGCTCGATGGGCTATGTATTTTCCAATGTCGAGGCGGAGCCGCGATTTTTGGAAAAACCAGGGACCTTGGATTTGATTTATCGAATCACGGAAGGCAAGCAATATCGCGTCGGTGAGATCAAGATCAATATTGATGGTGACTATGGTGTGACGCGTCGCGAGGTGGTATTGAATCGCATGAGCTTACGCCCCGGAGACATTATTGATATTCGGGAGATTCGCAACATTGAACGACGTTTGAAGAGTTCCCAGATCTTTGGTGGAACCGACCCCGGGGTTCCCGGCTTACCCCCTCGGGTCTCGGTGATTCCACCCGAATTGCGAGAGCTCGAGCGGCTGTCGGGTAAGTCCGAGGACGATGGAGATTTGTTCCGATGACCAGGCAATTCAGAGAACCAATTGTTTTAACCAGCCCAATGAACACGAAAACCGAGACCTGCATGCGACGAATCCAATTTAAAACCGGAATCT
>JBGSIY010000072.1:0-5897 GCA_041742275.1 Pirellulaceae bacterium
TATGGGGACCTGCAAACAGCGGTTGCTGCCGTGCGCCAGGGCGCCTTCGAATATTTGGTCAAGCCCTTTGATGCGGCCCTGGTTCGTCATGCATTAACACGGGCGTTAGCAGTGGCACCTCTGCCAGAGCCAGAGTCACCCACGACGACCCAGGCGACTGCAGTGGAAGGCTTCATTGCCGAAACGCCCATCATGCAACAGGTCTTCAACCGCATCGCCTTGGCCGCCGCCTCCGAGGCCAGCGTCCTGATCGGCGGTGAAAGCGGGACGGGCAAGGAACTGGCTGCCCGGGCGATTCACAAATTCAGCCCGCGCTCTGCTGGCCCATTTATTACGGTTAACCTAGCGGCCGTCAGTCCTTCGTTGGCGGAAAGCGAACTGTTTGGGCACGTGAAGGGTGCCTATACGGGAGCCGAACAACCGCGACGCGGTTTATTGGCTGAGGCCAGCGGGGGAACTCTGTTTCTCGATGAAGTCGCCGACATTCCTCTTTCGATCCAAGTCAAATTGCTGCGAGCACTCGAGCAACAGGAAATCACGCCCGTCGGCAGCGATCAAGTTATCAAGACTGACTTCCGGGTAATCGCCGCCACGCATCGGAATTTGACGGAGTTGATCCATCAATCAGCCTTTCGTCATGATCTCTTCTTTCGCCTTTCCGCGTTTCAAATCAAATTGCCGCCGTTGCGGGAGCGACAAGCGGACATCGAACCCCTCGCCCAGCACTTTCTCAACCTGCTCACGCAACCCGCCGCCACACCACCGATCCTCACCCCGGCGGCTCGCCACGAAATGCATCAACGACCGTGGTGGGGCAATGTCCGGGAATTACGCAACGCCATGCAGCACGCGATGATTGTTTCTCGAGGCAACGCTATTGACTCTAGCCACTTGCCTCCGCCTATTCCCAGTCAGGTAATGGGTCTGGACGAGACATCGATCGAAGACAAGATACGAGAACTTCTCGCCCAATGGGCCAGCGACAAAACCTCGCTCGTTAATCCCGCGAATGAAGCCAATGGTCACCTGCATGAACAACTTTTGGCACTCGTGGAACCTCCGGTGTTTCAGCAAGTCTTACAAGCCAACCAAGGCCAATATGTTGCCGCCGCGCGCGTATTGGGGTTGCACCGCACCACACTCAAACGAAAGATCGACGATTATGATCTGGAACCCTAGAGAAACCTCCCGCCGACGTCGCAGCCGCCGAGTCGGCCTAAGCCTGATTGAACTGCTCGTTGTGATTGCCATTATCGGCATTCTGGCTGGATTGCTTTTCCCTGCCGTTCAAAGGATAAGAGAATCTGCTCGATCCACCGATTGTAAAAATCGCTTGCGCCAAATCGGTTTGGGTATTCAACACAACGCCTCGGAACAGCGCCGAGGTACTCGATATCTGGATGCTGACATCGGGGGAATCCCCAATCAGAGCGGAATTAGTCTTCGTTTTTTTTCACTATGCCCCTCTTCGGGATCGACTTTGGAACAAAGCTACACGATCGGCAGCTCGACCACGACGGGAGTGGTTTCGGATTATTTAAAGATCGCTAGTGGCACGGCTCAAAGTGATTCGGGAGCGGGTGCCTCTTTTCGCAATGGGCATTTCAATGGATTTTTTCCTGACGGGGATTTGCGACTCTGTGAAGATGGCACCAGTCACACCGTCGCCGTGGCCGATGCGTTGAGTGATTATCGAATTCGCTCGGAAGACGGCAACGATGTCATCGACCATTGGCGGCGAGTCTCCACCCCTTCCTACGAAGACTCACACGTGTTTGGCTCCACAGGTGTGCCGATTAACGCCATTCCTCTGAAATTAGCTGGCTTTGCAGAACAGGAAATTTCACTGGGCAGCCGACACCCGGCCGGGATCAATGCCCTGTTTGTCGATGGCCATGTGGCGTTTGTGCCCAATTCGGTGGATGCCGAAATTTGGAGTGCACTGGGAACTCAATCTTTTGGAGAACCCGTGTTTAACTTTTGAGCGAGGACGCGAGAGAGCTCGATTGCGTTGGCCCACGACAACTTCCGGCAAAATCCAACTCACTCGAAACATGCCGTGCTGTTTTTCTGAGCTTTCATTCCAGCATCATTTCGAGGCTATTCTTTTTTTGGGTCGGCTGTATCCATCCCCAGTTGTTTCATCTTGCGATACAGATTGCTACGATGTAAACCCATGGCTCGAGCGGCGTCGGTCATGTTCCCGGACGTCAATTGTATTTGACGATCAATAAATGTAATTTGAAAACGATCCGTGGCCTCGGCGAGCGATAATCCCTCGGAAATCATTGCGTCACTGGCGATCTTGGCCCGTGGCGAATCGATGAACGGCAAGTCCTCGGCGGAAATGGTGGCATCGGTCGACAAATAAGCGATGCGTTCCATCATGTTTCGCAACTCGCGAACATTGCCGGGCCAATCGTGAGCGATCAACCGTTTTTTAGCAGCTGGTGTCAGCACTGGAGCTTTTCGTCGGACCTTGATGGCAAACGTCTCCAAAAAATGTTCCGCCAATAAAATAATGTCTTCATCCCGCTGCCGCAAGGGAGGCAGCTCGATCGAAACGACATTCAATCGAAAAAACAAATCTTCGCGAAACTTCTTTTCCCGCACCAGCTCTGCTAGATTTTGGTTGGTCGCCGCCAGCACTCGTGCATTAGTAGGGATGGGTGTCGAGCCACCGACGCGCACGACTATTTTTTCCTCGAGCACTCGCAGCAATTTGGCTTGGCCACCCAGGCTCATATCGCCAATTTCATCTAAGAACAACGTGCCCCCGTCAGCCAGCTCAAACTTGCCCACACGTGTTTGATGAGCATCCGTGAACGCTCCTTTTTCGTGGCCGAACAATTCACTCTCCAACAGCGTCTCACTGATCGCCGCACAGTTAACGGCCACCAAGACTTGGTCGCGGCGACTGCTCAAATAGTGAATCATTTGCGCCGCCACCTCTTTGCCCGTTCCATTTTCTCCCGTAATGAGAATGGCGAGATCCGTATCGGCCACGCGACGGATCGTTTTTTTTACGTGTTAAATTTGAGGTGACGTACCAATCCACTGAAATTGATTCTGGGCTTGATCGGAAACCTGTTTTTTCGAAGCTACCAGTTGTTCGACATGTTTGCTATTTTCAATCGCAATCGCCGCGTGGTCGGCTAGTTCGCACAAGGCAATTTCGTCATCGTCATTAAAGTTGCCCGACAGTTTATTGATCAGTTCAAAAGCGCCGATAATTTTATTGGCCGCGTTGTGAATGGGAACGCAGATCAAAGATCGGGTTTCAAAGCGGAGGCGTTCATCCACGTCGCGATGAATCATCGCTTGCTCGCTGGCGATATCGGTATCGACACGTTGGGGGGTGTTGGTAGTAATTGCCCGGCCGACAACGCCGGTATCCAGCGGGATGAGGAGCTCGCCCCCTGCAACCCCCAGCGCCGGTTTGCCCACCAACATTTTGCGTACGTGATCAATCAAGAAAATAGTGGCCCGTTCCGCTCGCAATAATTTGGTTGAGGTTTCGGCGATCTGCAGCAACAGTTCGTCGGAGTTTCGCGTCTTGCTCCACTTCACCGTCACATCCAACAGGGCCTGCAATCGTTCGGCCCGATTCCGCAAACTCGACTCACGACGGGAGTGGGTCAGAACCAAACCCACTGCCGCCGCACAGGCGTCGAACTCCCCGATCACGCTTGCCGGAATGGTTCCCGGCATGCGAGCTACGAGTAACCAGCCTTCATCCATGGGACTCTCGGTCGACGCCGCTATCCAACCGGCAGACGCCCCGGCCGTTTCGTTGTCCAAGACATCGGCTAACCAGGCTGTTGGCAATTCCCCAAGTCCCGGAGTTTCCGCCAGTATCCGCCAATGCCCCTTGGTCCCTTGCACATATGCCACACTCTGGGCCCCCAGGGAAACACGAATTGTGTCGACCAACGCCGGCAACAGCCCATGGGTATCTGGGTTCTGATCCAACATGGCAATCCACCGGGGCAATAACTTGGTGGCCTGATTGCCCTGAGATAGCCGCTCGACGAGTTTTGTATTCATTTTGTCTGTATGGGCCCCATGAAGAGGAGTTCGAGTTACGCTACACTATCTGGGATTAAGCAATTTGCATTATGAACTACTTGAGCGTAGTCATTTTGATTCCAGCAATCTAGGGAGCCGTCCAAAATGGGGTTATTTAGTGGCAAAAAAGGTCTTATCTTGGGTGTGGCCAACGACCGTTCTATCGCTTGGGCCATTGCTGAGCAGATTCTAAACGAAGGGGGAGAATGTGGCTTCACCCATTTACCCGACCGCGCCGACGACGACAAGCAAAAGAATCGCCGCCGAGTTGAAAAATGTATCGATGGGCATGCTGGTGCTAAGTTCCTGATTCCGCTTGATGTCCAAGACGACGAGCAGATCAAAGGGGTCATGAAAACAACAGCAGAACATTTCGGCAAAATTGACTTCCTGCTCCACTCGATCGCCTTTGCCGATCGCGACGATTTGCACAAAGATACCGTGGAAACCAGCCGAGCTGGGTTCAAATTAGCTATGGATATCAGCGTTTTCAGCTTCATGGCCGTCACTCGTGAGGCTCGGGAGATCCTGAACGATCGCGCCGCGGTGGCCACCATGACCTACTTCGGTGGGGAAAAATGTGTCCCCGGCTACAACGTGATGGGAATCTGCAAGGCCGCCCTGGAAGCCGCCATGCGGTATCTGGCCTATGACTTGGGACCGCGAGGGATTCGTGTGAACGCCGTCAGTGCCGGCCCCCTGAAAACTCTGGCGGGGAGCGCTGCCGGTGTCAACGAAATGCTGAAAATGTACGAACATGTCGCCCCGCTGGCCCGTAATGTTACTCACGAAGAAGTCGGTAAAACCGGGGCCTTCCTCCTCTCAGATATGTCCGATGGCATTACCGGTGAGGTATTGCATATCGACGGCGGCTACAACGCCATGGGCTCTCCAGGTCGCTTGGTCAAGTTGTTAAGCTAGGGATTCAAGTGTTAAACTAATCGGGTAATACCCATTTTATTTCTTTTTTGCCAATCAAATATCGCTTTCCGGACTCTCGCGATTTATCATAGTCGTTAGAGTCGGGTAAGCTGATGGGAACGGGTCACATAAATTCGTCTATCTTTTTTCGGTGACGCCCTTCGGTATCTCGTCTCACATTTTCAAATTGCAACTATCGTTTAGGAGAAAAGTTATGGCTGGTAATTCTGGTGGAGGTGGCTTCATTATCCGTTTGGTGATCTTGTTGGCGTTCCTGTTTGCCTGCGTCGGCATTTGGGTTTACGACGCGCAAGTTCGAGCCCCGCAAATTAGCAAAGAGGTCGATCGCTTCTACAATTTGATGACAATCGAAACCGATGACGGTCATGGCATTCCCAAAGACATGGTGCAAGAAAAAACAGGCTTGAAACCGTCGGAAACGTATACACTCGGCAAATACGACGTTGAGCGATACAAAATCAGTCGCACTCTCCCCTTCATGCCCGGTGGTGCAGAACTGTTCGCTGTCTATCAAGACAAAGCCCTGCGGGCCATTGAAAACAAACGCATGACCCTCGAAGAAATGGAAGCAAAGTATGCACTGAAGATGAACCTGAATGACTGGACAGGCGAAGGCCCAAGACCCAATCTCCCCGCGGCCTCGGCACCCGGAGGTGGAAATACACCTCCTCCACGCGCACGCAATGACGAGGACAATGAAGACAAAGCCGGCGAAGGAGAAGCCACCGAGGGAGATAAAGCGGACGCGGCCAAAGAAGACGGCGCTAAAGAAGGTGACGGCGCCAAAGAAGGTGACGGCGCCAAAGAAGGTGACGGCGCCAAAGAAGGTGACGGCGCCAAAGAAGGTGACGGCGCCAAAGAAGGTGACGGCGCCAAAGAAGGTGACG
>JBGSIY010000073.1:0-20778 GCA_041742275.1 Pirellulaceae bacterium
CGAAAGACCAGAAAACAGCGACTTGCTCAACTCGGAATCGATCCACTGAAAATCAAATCTGTACCGCCAAAAACCCAACTCTGATACACTCATACACTCATACACTCAGCCCCTCAACAAAAAATGGCGCTGTCCAGTTAAAGTCGTTGTATTCTGGAAATCGTTTTAGGAAACGCGGGCAATTTAGATCGAAAACCAATTTCCCTAACGCAACAGATACTGATGAAAAATACGCAAGCTTCCAAGAAAATGGAAATGTAAGCGTCAAATCGAACGTCTTACCGAAGAGGATAATTGGCAATACGTCATCAACGGCTGAAAACAGTTTTGCAAATATGGGTATAACAATCACAAAAAAATATGACAACCTTACTGCGCTCGTGAAGCTAAAATCACGCAATTCGTTCCATGAAATACAATGTTCATCAATTTTTCGAAGCAGTGCCAAAATTTTTTGAAGCAGTGCCAAATTCATAGAGACATCCGATTGGAACAGGAGAAAAACAATTTGAACGAAAAGCACGTCCGATTTATCGATTGCCTTTCGCTCGATTGTGGGTTGTGCAGAGCATTTGACAATTCTTGATCGAGCTATCGCCGCCTTTGCTCCACGCGGAAACGTGGTCGGCGTCCATCTCATCGAGTTTGTAGATTCTTGCTTTGTTGGCGTTGTCACCGACGGCACATAGCGGGCAGTTAGATTTATTTTTGCCCTTCACTGCCTGCGTCTGCTTGTTGTAGACTAATTTCTTCATCTTCTCGTCGAACACTCGCACCGTCAACAGCTTCTTTTCCTTCGATCCCCCGAGCAAGTACTCAAAAATGCCATTTCGACTGGTAACGCATTCGTCTGAAAAATGCTTTTCAATTGCATCTGCCATCTTCTTTGGGTTGTAACTGTTGCCGTGATATTTCTCGTATAATTCCCCCCACTTCAAGCCCTTCATCTCCGGGTAGACCGCTGAAAACACCGTGGAGACCCAATCGATCACACTGTTAAAGTAAGTTTTCAATTTGTTGATATTCTTGTCATTACGGTGGGCGCTCATGTACGAGCCGATTTCCCCCTTGCTCACCCAGTGCAGTGCATGATGGAGAAACTCCTGCCGGTTGGCGCTCCCCTTAATATAGGCGCTCCACTTCTGGATGTTCGCATTCTGGCTGTTGCTAAATTCTGCTTTGGCCATTGTTACGAACGGGCCGGAGTAGATGGCGTTCAGCAACTCCTGAGCGTTGAGCGGCACGCCGGCTATGTTGATCGTTTCGAACCACTGCTTGATCTCCGTCTCTGTCCCCTCACACTCGTAGATAAGCAGTTTCGAATTCCAAATCTTGGACCTCTGGTCGGCAGGAAGGCTGTCGAAATACTGCGGATTCGTCCCTTCCATTATTGCGAACTTTCCCGTCACGAATCGCCCGATGCTGGTGATGCGCTGCTGTCCGTCAAGAACCTCAAATTTCTCCTTGGCGACTTTATTGAAGTAGATCAGCCCCAGCGGATACCCTTTAAGAAGGGAATCGATGACTGCCTGTTCTTTTCTGCCGTCCTTGTCCGCATAGATGTAGTTCCGCTGGTACTCTGGCTGAATGGTGAGTTTCCCGCTCAGGCCGTACAGACCTTTGCCCTCCAACTCGTTGTAGACAAATCCGTCACATATGTTGGTAACCGTGAGGTCAGTGCGGAGCGTTGTTTTCACTTCTTTTTCCTTTTTGTGCGGCGGTGGCGTATAACGATACGTTCATACAAACGGCGATAGGTTCCGTCGCCGTTTGCAATGTAGAATCGCGGACCTCCTTGCAGGTAGGTTCCCTTCTTCGCAACTTCGGACATTGGAACGCCGAGCGCTTTGCTTGACCCCAGAATCTCGAACTGTTCTGGATTGTACTTGTCGAGGAAGGTAATCGGGACACCCATTGAACCGTCGAAGTCGCTAGGTATTGCGTCAGTATACGGTACCTCGATCGCGTCATAGTTGGCGTATCGATCGTATCTCTTTTTGCCCTTTATGTCCTTATGTTTGCTGAATTTCAAGTGATCCGCCATGGTCATTAGTGGCATTACTTCGTGGCGGCGTCCGTGATCTAAGTTGGTCCACCAGCGCACTCCCTTCACTCGGATATATTTAACGCCGTTGTCAATGCGCCACCCTGCTGCGTTGAGTGGATAGTGGTCTGGCACCCTAAACTCGCGGTCACCACTGTGAATCGTGACACCCATCCACATTTTATCCGCTTGGATTAACGGAAATATTTCAACGTAAGTGATTGCCTGTACGTTCCCAATGATCAGAAATTTTTTCTCGTGTTCGACGAGTTGTGCAACGTACTCTCTAAACAGCGAGAACGGCGGGTTGGTGACGACGATGTCGGCTTGTTTAAGGAAGTCGATGCATTCGGGGCTACGAAAGTCGCCCCCAGCGTATTGACCATTACCCTTTAGTGCGATGCGGTTGGCTTTGTTGCGATTAAGGAACAGCTTGACGTCTTCAATGTCGGTCGCGCCGTCGTTGTTCTCATCCTTAACATGGTCAACGATGACGGCTATGGCTTTGGGTTTCGCTCGCTTGCCGTTGCCTTCAGTGTGTTCGGGAAAAAGCATCATTTGCCCGGCAATGGGCGAGCCGTCGTAGCTGGTACAGATGAGCTTTTTCAGGCCAAGTTTGTTGAAGTTGGCGGCGAAGTACTTGAAGAAATTGCTCTCGAACGGATCGTCGCAATTGCAGTAGACTATTTTTTTTCGAAACGTATCAGGATCGAATTCGAGATAGGCTTCGACTTCCTTTTGGATGTCAACATACTGAGTGT
This sequence comes from Pirellulaceae bacterium, assembly GCA_041742275.1. Classification (GTDB taxonomy): domain Bacteria; phylum Planctomycetota; class Planctomycetia; order Pirellulales; family Pirellulaceae; genus BJ22. The sequence goes on from JBGSIY010000073.1 coordinate 2,806, forward strand.
AGAACTCATCCTGCTTGGCGCGTTTCGCGTCGCTGAGATTGCTGTTGAGGGGTTTTTGTTTTTTATTCATTTCGGACGCGATTGATCAATTTATCCTAAACCAGCGATCTAAATGTTTTTTAAAATTGCTACATGTAGCACGATTTTTGATTATCTGATTGTAATCGATCCAAATCACCTTGCAGCCCTACTGAAAATCGTTAGAAATTCCCTATCTCACCCGATTTTCTAACTTTTCTCACGAACATGGCAGACCTCAATGAAACTCTCGAAAACGTAGCCAAGGGGCCGAAGTCGGTTTCTACCGATGGGACCCGAGTCGACGCTCAATCCGTCGATGACGTGATCAAGGCTGATCAGCATCTTGCCGCCAAGGATGCGGTCGCCAAGTCAACACGTGGGATTCGCTTCAACAAGCTGGTCCCTCCTGGTTCTTGTTAGTAACGCTCTTGCTAGTCACACCTCCCCCTCCTCACCCGTCCTCCCCGCGCCAACCGGTCCCACCTCGCGCAAACGATGTTTCAACAACTCCTCACCTACCTATTGCCGTTCGGCACGAAACGTCGTGCTATCCACGCCACCCCGGTCCGGTTGCCGGTTCGTGGCAAATATGACTCCGCGCAAACGACCCCCGACAATCGCCGCCATTGGGCAATGGCCGACGGCCTGAGTGCCGCCGCAGCCAACAGCCTGGCCGTCCGTCGCGTCCTGCGTAATCGAGCCCGCTACGAGTACGCAAACAATACCTACTGCAAGGGGATCGTCGATACGATCGCAAACGACACTGTTGGCACCGGCCCAACGCTCCAGGTCGACACGGGCGACCCCGACGCAAACACACGTATCGAAAAAGCCTTTGCCGCTTGGGCCACCGAGATCGGCCTTGCGGCAAAACTGCGAACAATGCGAACGGCCCGCACGCGCGACGGCGAAGCCTTTGCGGTCTTCACGACCAACTCCAAGCTCAAGAGTCCGATCAAGCTCGACATCCGTTTGGTCGAAGCTGACCAAGTCACGGACCAAGACGAAATGGCGAACCACGCGGATGGAATCCGGTTCGATGAGGAAGGGAACCCCATCAGTTATACGATCCAGCCGACCCACCCCGGCGACGGATTGTCGAGCTCATTTTCTAAGGTGACACCGACCCCGGCCGCGTCGGTGATTCACTGGTTCAAACGCGAACGGCCTGGCCAAGTGAGGGGTGTGCCCGAGATCACTCCGGCACTCCCCCTATTCGCCCAGCTCCGCCGCTACACTCTGGCCGTGGTTGCCGCCGCTGAGACCGCTGCGGACTTTGCCGCGATCATGTATACCGACGCACCGGCTGCCGGCGAGGCGGATGAAGTCGACCCGTTCCTACCGATCGAGATCGAACAGCGTTCCATGCTGACAATCCCCTCCGGTTGGAAAATGGCCCAGCTCAAGGCCGAGCAACCGACGTCCTCGTACGCGGAGTTTAAGAAGGAACTGATCAACGAGATCGCTCGCTGCCTGAACATGCCGTTCAACGTCGCCGCCTGCAACAGCTCGGGCTACAACTACTCGTCCGGTCGGCTCGATCACCAGACGTACTTCAAATCGAACCGCATCGAACAGGACGATTGCGAGATCGTCATCCTGGACCGCATCTTCGCCGCCTGGCTTGAGGAGGCCGCACTTGTTCCCGGTTTGCTCCCCGCAATTCCCTATGGCGACTGGATGGACGATCACCAATGGTTTTGGGACGGTCACGAGCACGTCGACCCGCAGAAGGAAGCGGCCGCTCAAGACACTCGGCTCAACAACAACAGCACCACGCTCACCGACGAATACTCGCGTAGCGGAAAGGATGCTTACAAGCAGCTTCGCAAACGAGCTCGCGAACTCAGATGGATGGCCGACCTAGAAAAAGAATTCGGCGTCAAGTTCCCCGCGAACGCCGCGACCACAGCTCCCCGGTCAGATGATTCCGAAGACGCGAACGAAGACGAAGAATCCCAACTGGAGAAAGCCGCGTAATGCCAACCAAACGGACCAAACGAAAAATCCCAAACCGATCGCGCCGCCGCATGATCCTAGCCGCTGGCAAAGACCTCCCGTCGCAGATCTTCATCGCCGAACCTGCCCAGCTCGATATCACCGCCGCCGAGGCACCGGCTGAGGGTGAACGTCCCAAGGTGCGATCGTTTTCGATGATCGCCTACACGGGTGGAGCGATGCGGTTGGCCGGTTACTACTGGCCCGTGGTGGTCGACCTGGCTGGAATCCAAGTCTCCTCGCAATCGCGTCCCATTTTGTTTGGACATCAGATCGACCGTATCGTTGGCCATACCGAGTCGATCGAGGTCTCGGCCCAACGGATCAAGGTCAGCGGGAAACTGTCCGGCGTTGGGGATGACGTGAACCTCGTCGCCGCGACGGCCGACAACGGTTTCCCCTGGCAATCGTCGATCGGTGCCGAGGCCCAGCAGGTCGAATACGTCGACCGCGGGAACAAGGTCAAAGTCAACGGCCGGAACTTCGATGGTCCGGTCTATATCGCACGTAAAACGTCTCTCCGAGAAATTTCGTTTGTGGCGCTCGGAGCCGATGATAACACCTCTGCTTCTCTCGCCGCGAACACTCACCCCCAGAAGGAGCCCACTATTATGGGATTTTCCGCTTGGCTCAAAGCCAACGGTTGGGACGAATCGTCTCTGACCGAAAACCAACTCACCATGCTGCGAGCATCCTACGAGGATTCGCTGGAAGGGGACGACAAACACGGCACCGGCACGAACCCCGGCAAACTCAACGCTGGATTCGACGCCGACGAATTCAACCGCCAATCTCGTGAGGCCGCAGCTCGCGAGGCAGAACGCGTCTCAGCGATTCGATCTATCGTTGCAGGATCCAGCGTAACAAAAATCAAAATCGGCGACGGGGACCAGGCCCAAGAGGTTAACCTCGAGGCTCACGCGATCCGCGAAGGCTGGTCGGCAAACGATGTGGAGTTGCGAGTACTCCGTGCCAGTCGACCCACCGGCCCGGCGATCCACGTTGCCTCAGGGATGCCGACCGACGCCCTGACGATTGAAGCTGCTCTGTGCATGACGGCCGGTCTCCCCTCGGTCGAGAAGCGATTCAAACCCGAAACGCTCGAGGCGAGTGACAAGCTGCGAGGCCTCGGACTGCAACAGGTCCTCATGATGGCGGCGGCGAACAACGGTTACAGTTGCCGACCTGGCGAACGCATCACCGCCGGAAACCTCCGCACGATCTTGCGTCACGCCTTCGCGGATATCGTTGCCGCAACGTCCCTCTCGGTTCCTGGAATCTTGTCCAACGTGGCCAACAAGGAAATCCTCGAGGGTTACGAAGAGGTCGACAACAAATGGCGAGAGATCTCGAACATCAAGCCCGTGAGCGACTTCAAGACGGTAACCAGTTACCGACTCCTGGACAACATGGAGTACGAAGAACTCGCCCCGGACGGTCAAATCAAACACGGATCGGTCGGCGAAGAGTCGTTCAGTCGTCAGGCGAAGACGTACGCCAAGATGTTCTCGCTCACGCGAACCGACATCATCAACGACGATATGGGTGCGTTTGACGATCTGCGAACCCGATTGGGACGTGGAGCTGCCAAGAAATTGTCCAACATCTTCTGGGCCAAGTTCATCAACAACAGCACGTTCTTCACCTCAGGTCGAACCAACTACATCGAAGGGGCCACGACAAACCTCGGCCTCGACGGCGTTGGACTTGGCCTGGGCGTGTTGGCATGCAGCAAGATGACCAGCCCCGCGGCCGATGGTCGGAAACGAGTCGGAGCGGCTGTCGAGCCAACAATTTTGCTGCATCCACCGGAGCTGAAGACCATTGCCGACACCCTGTACACGGCGACGAACATCTCCGCCGTGAAAACCTCGGACGCGAACGTTCACGCGAACAAGTACCGCCCCGTCAGTGTACCGCAGCTCAGCGAGTCGACCTTCACGGGCTACTCCGCCACGGCTTGGTATCTGTTCGGTGCCTGGTTGAAACCGATGACCGTCAGCTTCCTCAACGGAAACCAAACGCCGATCGTCGAAACAGCCGATGCCGACTTCAACACCCTGGGTGTGCAAATGCGAGGCTATCACGACTTTGGTTGTGACCAGGCCGAATACCTGTCCGGCGTCAAATCCAAAGGTGCAGCCTAATCCTATTTTGAATCCCTAGCGCAAGCCGCCGGGGGAATTTCGCTCGGTGGCCGTCAACCTCACCTGACGGCCACCCCTTTATTCAAACCAATTCCAATTCATCGGAGATCCACTCGTGGAAGCAATTTATAAATCCGGTCCAACCAACATGGTCGACCATACGCCCGGCTCGGCTGTCGAGGCGGGCCAAGTCGTTGTTGTGGGCGACCTACCATTGATCGCACATCGTGCCATCGCGGCCGACGCCCTGGGAGCCCTGTCCTGTGGCGGAGGCGTTTACACGATGGTTGCCGCCGGAGCTGCGGCCGCTGGCGTGGTTGTCTATTGGGACGACACGAACAACAAGGTCACGACCACCGCCTCGACTCACAAGGTCTTCGGCTACGTCGCCCCCTACAGTTCGGCCGCCGCCGATAACGACCTGGTCGACTGCATCCACATGCCGAAGAAAGCAGCCGTTTAATCCATGTCGTTCGTTTCCAATGGTCTCTCGTGGTTGCAATCGCAACTCGCCGCATCTGCCGGCGATCCGATCACCTACGTGGCCGAAACGAACACCATCGAGATCCCCAACGCCGTCTTCGGTAAATCGGAATACGAATCCGATGACGGCACGGGGCTCAAGATTCGCTCTATCGTCACCGACTGGCTGATCTCCCCCGATCAACTGACGGTCGACGATGAACAGTTCGAACCGAAGCCAGGTCACTTGATCCAACAAATTGTTGGCAGTGTCACACGCACGTTCGAAGTTCAAACTCTCGGCGACGAAGGTTGCTGGCGATGGAGCGGGCCCAGTCTGGACCGTCTGAGAATTCATGTCCGCGAGATTCCGAGTTAGTCCATGTTTGAACCACCCCGCAAATCGAAATCGAAACAGCTGGCCGATGTCGTCGCCAAATATTGCCGCGACGCGTTTGCCTTGCCGTTTCAGTCGCGTATGGGTTGGTCGCTGGACCATCGCAATCTCCGGGGGCAAGAACTGATCGTCTGGCCCAATGACAGGGACGTCGAACTCCTTAATCGGGCGGCGACGAGCTGCGAGTACTCCATCGCGATCGCAGTAACCGAGCGGATTACAGCCCCTTTACCGGGGGGCGAAACGGACGACATCGAGGGCGATCGATTGTTGGCGCTCGTCGAGTCCATTGGCGACCAACTAACGGGAGTCACATTCGACGACAGTGTGTGCACCGGCTACAGTCACCAGCCGCTATACGATCGCGACTATCTCGAGTCCCAACGGATCTTCGCCGGTGGGATTGTCCTCAATCTCAAACGTCACGAAACCCTTTCACACCTCACCTAACCACAAATAGTTTTATGCCCACCACAAAATCAATTTTTGCTTCGAAGACCTTTTGGCTTTCGTTCCTCACCACGGCCGCGGCCATTGTCTCGTTGCTTTTGCAACAAGAATGGGCCGTCGACAACGAGACGGTGACCAAGGTCCTGATGGCCGTTTCCGGAGCCATCGCCATTGGTCTGCGCTGGATCACGACCAGCCCCGTGACACTCACCGGCGAGCCGCAGAAGTTCAAACGGTTCTAACTTCCACTTTCCCACCTTTCAATTCTCTTTCTCACCCCCCGGAGTCAATCCACATGTTTCCAGCAATTCGAAAGCCACTGTTGGCGATCGCCTGCCTTGCCATGCTCGCCTTGCCGTCGCTTGTCGACGCGCAAATCTTTCGCGGTCGCCAGTTCGGCTGCCCACCTGCCGGTTGTCAGCCCGCCCAGGCCCAGGTCGTCATTTACTCCTCGGCCGTCCCGACCATCGACGCGGCAGCCCCCGTGGAAACGTCCGTTGGCCCCAGCTCGGCCGCTGCCGTCAAAGTCTTGGCGGGCAGTGGTTGCGGGAGTGGCTCGATCGTCGGCTATTGGAAGACCGGAAGCCTGGTCCTGACCAACGCTCACGTTGCCGGCACTCGGCCTGGCAGTCACGCGACTGTCGACCTGGTCGTCAATGGCAAGCAACGTCGGCTCAACGCAACGGTCCTGATGGCCGCCTACTCGAGTAAGACTCTCGCCGACTGGTCGGTACTATATGTTCCCGACTTCCGCGAGATCACGCCGGTCAAACTCAGCAAGGAGCGTCCGACGGGATTGCATTACACCACGGGATCACCTAAATGCGTGTGGCCCCTCGTGTCTTCGACGCTCACAACCGCCGACATTCAGGACAACAGCCCGCTTTGGCGTTGGCGTCCTAATTCGATCGGAGGCCAAAGTGGATCCGGCGTTTGGAGCAAGAACAACAACCTCCAATACGGTCTCCTGACGTGGAGCTGGGGCGGATTGGGTGCCGGGCAACAAACGATGCAGATCTACAAACAGGCGACCGAACGCACAACCGCCGGTCCGCCCCGTATCCCTGGCCTGCAAGAGGTCATCAATAGAGACGTGATTGTCGAGGAAGGTTTCTTCATCGAACAGGACATCGACACGCTGCCGATTTGGGCCGGAGACACCGAACCCGAGGAACCAGGTCCGACCGATCCACAAAACCCCTGCGACCTCACGCCTGCCGATCTGGAACTCGTGAAGCAATTGATCACCACGATCGACGCTCGAGGATTGGATCACGCGGAAGCGATCAGGCACTTGATTGCCATGCTCAATTCCACGCGACCCGACGTCGAATCGGAACCTGCCGATCCCGTGGCCCGCGAGTTCAAGAGCTTGCGTGACCGATACAGCGATCGCGGATACGACTGGGTTGCCATTATCAAGCTCCTGTTGCAGCTCATCGAGATCTTTGGAAAGGCAAAGTAGTCGTGCCGAAGATCGACCAACTACCGGCTGAATTACACGTCGCGATCTCCCAGGGTGACTTCTGGGAGATCGATGTCGATTTCAGCCTTGATTTGACGGACTACGACATCGCCGCATCGATCCATCCCCATGGCGGCGGTGATGACGTTGTCCTCGCGATCACTGAAACCGATCTACTTGCAGGGCAGTTCTCCATTTCCCTCGCCGCAGCCCAATCGGCAGCACTCGCCGACGCGTACCATTCGTGGTGCCTGATCCTCACACCCCCTCACGATCCCGAAGAAGATCCCCAACCCCGAAAATTCCTAGCCGGCCGATTCATCGTCGCCGCCTGCAGCTAACCAAGCACTAAGAACCAAGCACCAAGCACAGCGAAGCTCCATGTCCATCGAAGTCGTCTCATCACCAGACATCATTGCCACAATCACCGGCCCCAACGCGGTCGCCGTGACTGTCGTTCACGGTCAAAAGGGTGACAAAGGGGACAAAGGCGATACGGGAGACGCCGGAGCACAAGGTCCGCAAGGAATCCAAGGCGAACCGGGCCCCAAGGGCGACACCGGCGACACGGGTGCGACCGGACCAACTGGGCCACAGGGCGAGCAAGGTTTAACCGGTCCCCAAGGCGAACAGGGTTTTACCGGAGCAACGGGAGACCAAGGACCGCAAGGCGAGCAAGGGCCGCAGGGCGACCCTGGTCCCAACGAAGTCACCACGGCCACAAAAACGCCTTTGACGGGTTTCCTTTTCGGCGCTGCCGGTTTCGTCGATTCGCTTGCCACGTACACCGTGACGACCGCCTGGGGCGATGCCGAGAATCGATTTATCGTTGATGAAACAGGACCCTCTGGCACACTCAAGTATGACTTTTTGACGGCGTATCGCGGACCACTCGGGGAACTATCCGGCAACATCTCAATCGAGCCAAACGACGTCGCCATTGGATCATGCAACGGTTCGCAGACGTGCACGCTTAGCCTCACCGGATCAACGGCGTCGCTTGAGGCTCCGACCGTCAAGCTTGAAGCGAATAATGTCGACATCGTATCAGCGGGCAACACTGTAGCGTCATTTAGTGCCCTTGGACTCTCAATGGAATTCGAGAATTCGACACCAGGGGATTCAAATACGTTTTTCGTTAGTTTTAGTGGGACAAATACTTCTTTTGAATTCACCTCTCAAGACACTGACGATAGTTTCCCTTTATTGCGTGTACGAGGAAATGCCGAAGAAGGATTCGGCGTATCGCAAGGTACTTCCCTCCTACAGATAGGTCCTACTACCGCTGTTATTTCTGTTGATGGTGGCGTAGTGGGTTTGTCATTATCTGGTACGGACGGGGCTAGACTCTACTCAACAGATGGCGATGACTTCATCAAAGTTGATGAGACTGATGGACTCACAATTAGCAGAATTGGAATTGAATACATTGCTGGTGACGTCGGCCTTGAAGCATTAGAGGCAACAACGCAACGTGAAGCTCGCGACGCAATTGGCATCCAGTACGGCCGACAATTCATGCCAATGATTCCACCGGCCTTGTATTACGTCGCCAACATCTTGACTGGGGCCCATACGACTCAAGTCACGGTCGCTGATACTATCGACGTGGCACCGTATGTATCAGGCTACGATTACACGATCGACGAAGTTGCCATTAGCGTGACTTCGGCAACGGAATCCAGCAATGCGTATGTGGTCATTTTCGCATCAGACGCCAAAGGCCGCCCATCGACTGTAGTCGCCCAAAGTGCCATCATCGCGACCACAGCCACCGGCACCATCAAAGCAGCATTAAGTCATACATTCGAAGCGGGCGTGTCCTATTGGATTGGTATTTGGACCAGCCACGTGGTCACTCTTCGGGTTGCACAAAGTTACTGCAATCCGACTATCGGATGGACTGATGGTACGAACCCGGTAAGACGTAGTTCCCTCCGCAAAACACAGACTTTCGCGGATGCGGTGGCTGTTGATTGGGGGGCATTCTCTGGCTCACAGATCAGCACAACGGTCGCACCTTTCGTTTTAATGAGAATCGCGTAGTACTTTCCCCCTCACCCCAGTTCAACAAAGGTCCAAAATCATGAGCAAGCAGACAATCGAAAAATCGATCAAGGGATTGTTAGATAAACAAACCGTTTTCATCCCCGCCGGGAACCTTCGAGCCGTTGGCATCGACGTCCCAGACAACAAGGATGAAGACGGCGTGTCGCATCCGATCCCAGACACTCGCCCAGTCGGCATCAAGGTCGCCGAGCTGCGAGCCCGTCTCGAAGTCAAACCAACTCCAGCCCTATCGGCACCAACCCCACCCCCCAAACCCACCAACTAACTCAAGAACCAAGCACTAAGAACCAAGTACCAAGCACAGCGAAGCTATGTCCCTCATCACCTACAAACAAGCCCAAAGAAACTTCTTCGATCGCAAGGTCGTGCAAGACGCCCTAGGCCGCGAGACGGCGAAAGCAATGTCGCGTGTGGGCGGCTTCGTACGCACGACGGCCAGGCGTTCCATTCGACCAGCCCGGCGGTTGAAAACGAGTGAGATGCCCGAGGACCTAGCGGCCTACTTCAAATTGAATCCCGACCGCCAACGACCATTCGTTTCCAGTCAGCCAGGCGAGGCACCTCGAGGCCGAACCAAACGATTGCGCGGCAGTATCCTCTATGCCTATGACGCACGTACTGCATCCACCGTCATCGGCCCCGCACAATTCCCCGGTTCGCGGTCGGGTGATTCGCCACAGGTCCTCGAGTTCGGCGGGATGTCCTACGTCTCGATCATCGAACCACCGAAAAAGAAAAAGAAGAAACAGGCTGCCACCGCCGGCCAAGCTGAAGGGTTACGGAAGGCAGCGGCCGAGGGACGTTTGAAAAAACGCCCCCGGTCGAAGCCCAATATTTTGCAAACTCGAGTCCGTGTTGAACCCCGCCCATTTATGCGACCCGCCTTGAATGTCGTGCGTCCCCGCATTGCTGGGGAATTCCGCAACATCCTCAAATCGTAGTCCGCGAACCCCACCCATTCTCACCCATCAACAATTAGGAACTTTCAATGACCACCAAACTTGGGCTCAACGCCAAAGCCTATCGAAATACTGGCACCTATGGAACACCTACCTGGGTTGAAATGTCGAATATCAAAGACGCCAACCTCAACGACTCGATGGCTGAGGCCGATGTGACTCGCCGCGCTTCTGGCGGATGGAGAGAAACCGAACCCACACTCCGAGAGATCAGTTTCGAATACGACGCCGTGAACATCGCCGACGATGCAGAGGTGCTCGCGATCATGGCAGCCCATGCCGGCCGCACCTCACTCGATCTGGCGATCATGGATGGACCGATCGCCACCGCCGGGAGCGAGGGAGTCCGCGGGCATTTCAAGGTCTTCAGTCGCAATCGAGCGGAGGAACTCGAAAACGCTCAGATGCTCTCGTTTGTTTTCAAACCTAGCCAGGGTGCAGAAGCCATGACGAGGATGCTGGTCGAGTAGTTCGATCGAGCGTACGGCAAATTCAGAAATCAAACTTAAACAGGACGTAGTCACATCATGCCAACTTTCAAAGACGCTTTGGATCGCGAGTGGTCGATCGAGATCACCGTGGGAGAAATTCGCCGACTCCGCAAGGAACTCGGCATCAATCTCACGGCTGTTTTCGACCGCGATTCCAATGTCCTTCAGGCCCTGGCCTCCGACCCCGTGATCCTCGTGGATACCTTGTGTATTTTGCTCGAGGACACAATTAAAAAACGAGGCCTCGACGAACAGTCATTCAACGCCGGTTTGGTCGGCGACGGAATCGAACGGGCCGTGAATTGCCTTGTGGATGCCATCGTGCTTTTTTCCCCACCGCACCAAAGGGAAATGCTCTCGGCGATTTGGGCGGAACAACGAAAGATGGACCGAGAGACCTGTCTCGAGATTATCAACGCAGCTCCGGCGATCGCCGGAAACCAGATGACGAGCCTCAAGGAACAGCTGAAAAAATTGAGCGAGAGATCTTCCGACTCGCAGGAGTAGTCGGTATCGACCCCCACCCGTTTTCGATGCGTGAACTATTGACCATGGCGACAGCAAAACTAGAAACGGACTGGGACCACACGGCCGGCCTGTTGGCGATGCAACACAACTGTCATATCTCGAAACCGAGCCAGATCAAAACGCCAAAATCCTTTCACCCCTTTCTCCAGAAACAGCCAACCAATACACAACGCATTGATGGAAGCCCCAAGCAGTCAATGAAAGTCTTACTCAATTACTTGTTTCCACCCCAAGAGTCAACATCATGAGTAGTGCCGCCGGTATTCGAGCTGGTCGCGCCTATGTCGAGATCGGCACAAACAACACCGCGCTTGATCGCGGATTGGCTGCTGCACAGGCTAAGCTTCAGGCTTTGGGGCAGTCGGCGACTCGCATTGGCGGAATCATCGCCGGAGGCGGCACGGCCGTTCTGGCTCCTCTTGTAGCTTCGGCTTTTGGAGCTGCGAAAACGGGAGATGAGCTGAACAAGATGGCCGATCGGACTGGGGCCAGCGTCGAGGCACTTAGCGAACTAAAACACGCCGCCGAACAATCGGATGTCGAGTTCGACGCCCTGGGGAAGGGGATGCAGAAGATGCAACGAAATATCGTCGAGGCAGGGGAGGGCGTGACCACCGCTTCTGAGGCCTTCGAGAAACTGGGAATCCCGCTCGACACCCTCAATAGTATGTCACCGGACCAGCAATTCGAGGCGATCTCCGATGCGATTTCGAGACTCGATGATCCGGCCAAACGTACCGCGGCGGCGATGGAGGTCTTCGGCAAATCGGGTGCGGACATGCTCCCACTGATGAGTGCCGGATCCAAGGGGATCTCGCTCCTCAGGAAGGAAGCCCGCGATCTGGGCCTGCAGGTCAGCACGAAAGATGCTCAGGCCGCGACCCTCTTCGGCGACACCTGGTCTAACTTTCAAAAGGTGATCAAAGACGTCTCAACGGAACTGGGGATGGCTCTGTTGCCCGTCTTAACCGAAGTAACTCAACAGGTCATTCCACTCGTCGTTCATGCCGCGAAGTGGATCAGCGAGAATCGCGGCCTGGTCGTGTCGATTGCTGCCCTCGCAGTCGGGATGATCGCCGCCGGCGGCGTGATCGCCTCAATTGGCGTCGGCGCAACGATCGCCGCTTCAGCCATCGGAGGCCTGGCAACGGTACTCGGCGTCGTCGCTTCGCCACTGGGGTTGGTTGTGATCGGCGTCACAGCAGCTGCATCGGCGTTTCTTCTGCTCACCGAATCGGGTCAGGCATTGACCCAATGGGCGGGGACCGAACTGACGAAGCTCGGGGCAATTGCGTCTCAGGCCTTTGGGGGGATCGCAAATGCCCTGAAATCGGGAGACCTAGCGTTGGCCGGCAAGATTGCTTTTACAGGTCTCAAGCTCGCGGCGGTGACTGTCCTCGATAGCATCCTACAGGTATTCGATTCGTCAATTGACAAAATGATGCTGAAGATCCAGCAGGCGTTCACCGCCTTTCAGGCGACCGTGGCTATCATGAATGCGAAGACTCTTAAAAGTGATGCCCTCAATCAGCAAATGAACCAGGCCGGGACGGCTCTGAAAGCGACAACGGCCGTTGCCGGAATGGCTCTTGATTCTGGCAGCATCCAAGCCGAGTTAGACGCAATGACTGCCGAGGCTCAGAGCGTAGCAGACAAGGTAGCCAACCAGACCAGCGTGCCGACTCCCGATGGTGGCAAGTCGTCCCTTGGCAAATTCCTAGGCGGCGTGACCTCGGGACTCAAAAACGCCGTCCAGTCAGGTGCCCAACATGCTGGATCGTTCATTGATTCACTTCGAAAGAAATTAGAGGAGGGGCAGGTAGGGCTCGAGGAGGGGCTCGCGAATTCGTCCGCCCCGCGCACTTCTTCGGCCTCCGGGACGTTCAATGCCGCCACGGCCGCTTTCTCTCTTGGTGGCAATCTCCAACAGCGGATGCTTACGGCCCAGGAACGCACGGCTAGAAATACTGACCCAAAAAATCAACGTCCATTAGTGGTCACGGAGTAATCAATGCCCGGAGTGATTTCTGAATTCTACCGTAGTGGCGGCTTGACCGGCGATTTCGACAACTCGCAGCAAGAGTTAGTTTACAAGATCACCGAAACCGACGATTACGCCGAGGCTTATTCGCTATTGATTGCAGCGGCTCCCGTGTCGACGACGATCGACGGAAAAGTACTGGCAAAGCGAGTCTTCAAATGCGAGCCCGAAGATTGGATGGTTTGGACGGGCACGGTTACCTACACCAAACGGCAGCTCGAGGAGGGAGAGTCGAGCTATCAATTCGAAACCGGAGGCGGAACGACACACATCACGCACTCCATCAGCACCATTCAGTCGGTTCGTGTTGGCGGCGACCCGACCGCAAACTTCTACAATGCGATCGGGTGGAGCGGCAGTGAGATAGCTGGCTGCGACATTGTAAGTCCAAACTTCACATTTTCAGAAACTCATGTGATAGAAGAATCCGCCGTCGATGGTGCCTACAAGCTCGCCTTGTTTAACGCGACCGGCAAGGCGAACAACGCCACATTTAAGGGCTTTGCCGCCGGTGAGGTTTTGTTCCTTGGTGCGTCTGGATCCCAACGCCAAGACGGGACGTGGGAAATATCCTATCGATTCGCCGCCTCGCCCAACGCCACCGGACTTAGTATTGGCGGCCTAACTGGAATCAATAAGAAGGGTTGGGAATACCTCTGGATCTTCTACGAGGACGAAACCTCCGAGGAACTTGCAGTCAAAAAACCCGTGCAAGCGAACGTAGAGCAGGTTTACGCAACGACGGCCTTCTCTGCTTTGGGGATTGGAACCTAAGATGGGAGACCCACTTCGCAACCTCGCCCCCGGCGACTCACTACCGACCAGTGCCCGCACGTGGAACCCGCTCCTGGAGCTGGCCCGCCGTGGAAAAAACACTGCCGCCCCAAGTTCTCCCGCGATTAAGTTTCTGGACAAGGTCCCTCGCCTGGGCGTGACGCAATCCGCTTCGTCGATCAACCATGCAAGAGTCCAGGGCGTACACGTGGGCTCGGCTCATCCCTATTTCGATTCGGGCAAGATCCCTGCCGGCTACATGTACGAGACCCTATTTCACCTGATCGAATCCGACGCGTCGATGTTGTTCCCTGGTGTTTATCACGGTCCCACCGACGGCCGGATCCACTTCAATCCCGGGTCCCCGATCAAGGGGTACAACATCACCGAGACGCCGCTACGCGAATGGCAAATGGTCTACGCCTGGCCCAGCTCCATCGGCTGGCTGTTGACTCCGGTCATGAGTGGTTCAGCCGGCTACATCGCCCATTGTAAAGTCGGGACGGCAACCTGCGGTAGGAATTCCAACGTCTACAATACCGGTGGTGATGGCCTCGACCCGTGGAATCAGATCAATTTCAACTTCAGCTACCCTGGCGGCATCCCTGGCCCCAACGACACGTACTATGAGTTTTGGCCCTTTGGCGGTTGGGGACGCGTTGGGAATTTATTCGAGATTGTCTTGCGAACGCCGGGGCAGTACGACATCTCCTTCGACGCCGATCTCATGACCGCCAATCGCAGCGTGGGCGTGACGATCAGCGTCAGGCGCGAGGACAACGGGGCAGGGATCAATAGCGATGACGGATTCGAAATGACGTCGCAAGCCGAAACCGGCACGCACGGCACAGGTCACTTGTCGGGCGTGAAGCGAACTACGGTCATCGGGACGTACCAGCGTTACGTTGTTCGCGTCTACGCGGCCAACCTGAGGACCCTGGGCACGTTTGCTCTTTCGAACGTCCAACTGCGAATCGTCAAATGCTCCTCGGGGGAAACTCTCCGCGTGGGCCCCCTGCATCCCGCCACACCAGGCTGGCCACCGAACACAATCAACGGACCGCAGGCTGGCCCAGGCTCCGAACCTGAAACACCGACTTACTCGGGCACCGGCGGAGGTACGCTCACGATCACCGGCCCAACATCCGGCGGAGGCACCGGCACCAACGAAAACTTTGAGGAGATCATCGAGTAATGGCATTAAATTTCAAAGTCGCAGCTACCGCCCAAACCACCGGCCTCAACGCTTACGCCGACGCGGTGGGCGAGCTGCTGAACCTGGGCACCCTGGAGATCCGCACGGGAGCCCCACCCACAGAAACCACCGACGCCGACAGCGGAACACTCCTCGCGACCCTGGGGTTTAGCGACCCCGCCTTCCTCCCGGCCGTAGCCGGTGAATCCGTCGCCACAACCATCATCGGCTCCGACGCCGTAGCAGCAGGCGACGCCGGCCACTTTCGAGCCAAGGCCACCGACGGAACCGTCATCCTCCAAGGCACCTGTGGCGAAGCCGCCGACACCACCGACTTAACCCTAGACGAAAAAACCACCGCCATCGGAGAAGGCTTGGCTATCACGGTCTTCAGTGTCGAGATCGCCTAGGGAGATCTCCAATAGATTGAGATTCTTTCCAGAACTAGGCAGCGAGTCGAAAAATATCCCAATGGCAATTACGGGGTGATGATTCGTTTGACGGAATTTGCGGTAACCGGCTTAAGTTTGTCAAGAGTTTCGCCGACCGTAGGATATAATTCTCGAATTAAATGAAACATGCATTCAATGCGGACGACACGCATCACAACTCGTTTCTCTTGATGAAAAGTAATTACCGACGATTGTATCCCGATAATTTTCGTATCATCGGCTTTCCAATTTGGTTCAAAGGGATTGTCATTTACAGCAAAAACTGGCGTGCCGCTGAGCCCGCGGAATGAAGCTGGCGGTTCGCGCAATTCACCATCCCGTTCCGTATGCGTGAAGATATTGTTTGCGGAAATCAGAAAATGGATATTTTCGTCAATAGAATCGGATTCCGACTTGACGGTAGTTGTTCGACTAATGAATACAGTTGGATGAAGTTTTTGATCATTTGGTGTAACAGATGCGTCCCATGTCTGGGACTCCGTTGCGAGATTTCCATACATGACGCAAGAAATGCCTTCAGGCTGACGCATTGATGTGTATCGATGGCCCGAGCGAATCTATGGGCGGAAAAGTAATTGACGAAATCATCAGGCAATTTCATTATTGCCACATCAAACAGAGAAGAGTTTACAAAAAAAAATTTCGGCGTTAGCGCCACCATAGTGGGTGAATTATCGTCCGGGATCCAAAGCCCTGCTCCACGTGCAACAACGTCGTGGACGGCGTGACGGCAAGTTACGAGAAAATGGGCGTCGGCGACTGCGAACAACAATCCCATGGCATGGTGGCCATACACATTATCTTTTCCGACAAGAATGGGAGTGCAAAAAGGTTTACAAATCGCTTCCGCGGTTTTAAAGTTCTCAGGCGGTATGGGTTGAAGTTCAGGCATCATCAAAACCTTTTAACGTCTTTGTTGACCGGGCATTTGCCAGGCAACTATCCAATGGAAACGACATCATCGTACGCTCGGTGTCCAACATTTTTTAGCCCAATTGATTAAAGGCCGTAGAAACGTCCAATCACTGTCGCAAGCAAATTTCCCGCGGCCCCAACACCTACTTGCCAAGTTCCCAACGCAGATTTTTTAACCATGTCCGCAATCCATAAAGAGACATTTGGTCCGAAAGTGGCTGGAGTTGGTCGGGTTGGTTCTTCACGCAATGCAATCGTCAACTCTTCAATATCATCTGTGTCAACGCCTAGTCCAGCAAGTTCGCGTTCCAGAGATTGAAAATCGTTTTGTTCCACTGCAAACGACACTGGAGAGTTAACAGCGGAACCCAGTAAATTCGCAGCTCCACCGTAAACTGTTGTGTTGAAAATCTGAGTTACCCGTTCTGAAGCAATAGAATTGCCTCTTTCGCTTTCGGTTCCCGCAAATGGAAATTCCCTACAGAGAGCAATGGAGAAATCAAGGATACGATTCCGCACCACATTTATCAGTTCCGTGAGATGACCTACCGAGAACTCGCCCCAGACCTGCATGCAGTTCAAGCGTTCATAGACGTTTTGGCCAAGTATCAACGCGAGGTCGCCACATGAGGTATTAAGCGGGTCAGAACCCGAATCTCGAAGTAACTGTTCGACTGTAGCTATACTCTGTCGGCAATGGAAGTGAGAAAATGACTCCCGAAGCGGCTCGGGAATACATACAATTGGAATTGGAGCGTTACGTAAACCTGATCCAAAAGGTCCGGAAAAGTTACCTTTTAACTGCAATGGAAACAATCGGTATTCTGGAAGTTCCACAGAATCTGGATATCCGTTTGATTCGTGCAAAAGCCACTCCTCCAGAGGTAAACTGTCGAGTCGAGAAGCCAGCAATTTGCATTTGCGCAAAAGTGAGCCAAGGTCACTTCTCGAATCAATTGCTTCGCGTTGGATTTCTTCAACTAATGTCATAATCTTGAGGAATACAGGTCAGGATCTCCAATCTCAGATAACCACTTGGCTAAAAGGTAGTGGATTTCCACTCGGTTGTCAAAATTTTTTTTCAAAAGCGACAATGATGGTAAGCTTAGTAATTCTAAAAGGCCCCGAAATAGGGCTAAACCTCGATCATTTAACCCTCGAGTTCCCTCGTGCCTAAACTGGAAACAGCCACGACCTGACGTAATCCGAAACCGCCGTCAGTCGTTCTACAGAAACCCCTTCGCGGTACTGACCGGACATCGAGGCATCGATATGGCCCATGATCGCCCGCAAGGCCTCGAAGTCGTTCGACTCCTTCGCCGACGGCCAAGACGCAACCGCCCTTAGCTTCGCGATCACCAGCCAATATGCTCGAGTTTAGAAATGGTCCACGTACATTTCACGTACACCAACAAAAAAAGGAACTTGAGATTTTCGAAAAAACCTCAAATTCCCGGGATAGCCGAGACAGGAATCGAACCTGCACGCCTTGCGGCACTAGATCCTAAATCTAGCGCGTCTGCCAGTTCCGCCACATCCCCAGTCTCGGCTGCGTCTCCTATTATGGCACACGCAGCACGATTGTCGAGCCGGTGTTAGTTCCCGCAA
>JBGSIY010000074.1:0-3776 GCA_041742275.1 Pirellulaceae bacterium
CCGAATTCATAAAACTGCAATTTTTCATTCCAACGGGTTATCGACCAAAATTCAGGACTGCCGTCATCGAGCAAGCGAATATGCAATTCTGGTTCGTGCAGACTAAAAAAGGTTAAATACAACATGAAGCGAAATGAGTCCGTCGCCAAACCGCCGATCTTCAACATGGCCATGATGAAATAAAGGCCAACAACGATCCCCAACGTTCGCCAACGATACCGATCCCATGCCGAACACCAACTCGTCAATGCCACAAAAAAGATGCTGAGACAGGCGAGATTGAGCACGCCGGGCCAGAACATGCCCGCGTGTAAATGATCCCGCATGGAAACTAACTTCTCTTGCGGCTCCATGAAGGTAAGAGGGAAACGCCAGTTTGTCAGCGGGATTCGCAATTCCGGAAATGCGGTCTCTTTGATTGTCGTGAATTCAATTGCCAATGCCATAGCCAACCAGACGACACCCGCCAACCCAATGGCTCCGGCAATGGAAACGACGACATGTGTCCAGAATACCGTGGTTCGTTGAATCGGTTGCGCTAGAATTACTTCGAGTGTCCCGCGCCCCAGCTCGCCGCTGACGACATCCGATCCACGGACAATTCCCCATAGTGCCGCAATCATAATGATCATGGGTTCGTCTAAGGTCATGGCCACGCGACCCAGATATGAAATCAACCAGCCAAAATCGACTGATGTGTAGCGATCCCAATCTTTGGGAAGTAAATCGATAATTTGTTTGAAACGATTGGAGTCCAGACGCCCTACAATCCAAACCCGAAAGAATGAGAACGCGAACAGGCCCATTGCGCAGGCCATGAACAGCACGGCGCCCTCTCGTAAACTTTTTTTGATCAACGCTCGATTTAACATGCCGTACCTTGTCTCCCTAGTGACCGAGGTGCGGCAGGCAATGCTATCGGACTATGAAACCGATCGTAAACTTCGCGTAACCCCAACGGTTCGACTCGAACGTTCTCCAAACCGGCAGCCGCCAACCAATGAAGAACAGGTGCCAAGTCTCCGGGAAGATCCATCTGCAGCTCTCCATCCGGGAATTGTTGCAGCGAGATTTGATTTCGAATCGACTCAGGTATTGCGGGCAAGGGGCCGGTCACGGTGGCGCGGAGACGATGGCAGCGAAGGCTATCGGAGTGTTGTTGCTCGTGAACCAAGACACCTTTGCACAATATTCCGATCCGATCCGCGACCTCTTCGACTTCCGATAAAACATGCGAAGAAAACAAAACAGTTCGCTGCTCCGCTTTGGCCTCTTGCACGAGCCCCATTACAGTAGAACGCAC
Source organism: Pirellulaceae bacterium (assembly GCA_041742275.1). Taxonomy (GTDB): domain Bacteria; phylum Planctomycetota; class Planctomycetia; order Pirellulales; family Pirellulaceae; genus BJ22. The sequence goes on from JBGSIY010000074.1 coordinate 1,304, forward strand.
ATTGGGGTCCAAGTTTTCCGTTGGTTCATCGAGAATCAACAACGGGGCGCGATTTCCAAAACAAGCGGAGATGGCGAGTTTCTGCCGCATGCCGGTGGACATGAAGGCTACCCAACTTTTTAAGTTCAAATCCAATCGTTGAGCCACTTCCAGCGAGCGATTTAAGTCCCCGTCAGCGCGAATCTCAGCAAAAAATTCTAAGACACGACGGCCCGACATCGTGCGAAACAAACGGGGTGAACTGGGGAGATACGAAACCTGGCGATGGGTCGCCAGTCGCTCTCGCGTTACATCGAATCCCCCAATTTCTGCCCGCCCTTCGGTAGGGGACAGAAACCCCAATAGGAGCCGAATCAAAGTCGATTTACCAGCCCCATTCGGGCCCAGTAACCCGTAGACTTCTCCCGCAGCAATACTTAACGAACAGCGAGATAACGCCGTATTGGCTTTGTAGCGTTTGGTCAATTCGAAAGTTTGAATCATCCCTGTTTTTTCCTGAGTTCTATTCGCCCGACATCGGACATGGTCGTTGACAAGATGTCTGTGAGTCCTGATGCGACCCATGCCCCGAACTCGATGGGGGCAACCTGGGGATGCAAGTGGGAAAAGTACTACGTCTCGGCCTACCAACTCGGTCTATCATGGACGAGGCAAATAGCCCATTGGTTTCAATTTCGTTTATCGAATCGGGGGTTTTCCCATCATTCGGCGCAACAAGCCGATTTGGCCAGCGTGCAACATTTCATGATCACCCGCAAACAGAAGGCAGCCATAACGATTGGCAAAGGCGGCGTGCGGCGGCTCTAGTGGTTCATCCAGGCCCGGGCCGTCGAAACCGGGGAGTTCCAAAATCGCTTGTTCGTGAACGCGGTGAAGCACGCCCAAAATTTCTGGCGGTGAAGGATAATCCTCGGAGCGCTCTGATGGCGTGGTTCCCTTCATGAACAACTTGCGAAATTTACCCGACATCAATTCCGCATCCACTTCATGACGACCTCGCTGCCGGAACAACAGCAAGCCATACTCAGCCATCGCAATATGTCCCACTTGCCAAGCGATGTGGGTGATCGCTGGCTGGGGTGTCCAGAACCAATCCGAGGTTTCCAGATCGGCCAAAAGAGTCAATGTATAAGCCCGAACGGACTCGATATGCCGCACAGCAATTTCTAAACGAGGAGACAATGTCATGGAATAATTGCCTGTCCTGAAAGTAAGGCCAATGAAAAAAAGGAACTCTGTCGCTCATCATCGAATGGGCGGCGGAGAGGCCGCGGGCAAACCGGGCGAATCTTCCGTGGTGACGCTGTTTTTGAGTTTCTGCGATCAGTTATCGACTTCGAAAATGGCTTCGATTTCCACCATCATGCCCACCGGCAAGGCATTCATGCCCACCGCACTTCTTGCGCCCACGCCTTTATCTTCGCCAAATAATTGTTTGAATAATTCGCTGCAACCGTTGATGACGGCCGGTTGTTGATGGAAGTCGGGTAGGCACTGCACCATGCCAAAAATTTTGATGACGCGGGTGATATGATTTAACGAACCCAGTTTGTCTCGCAGCGTCGCCAAAATGGCCAAGCCCGTTTGGCGTGCGGCAGCGTAACCGTCTTCAACTGAAAAATCTTTGCCCACGACGCCAGTAATCAAGGTGCCATCCGATTTTAATGGGCCATGTCCCGAGGTATACCAAAGGTTCCCGTGTTTCACAGCCGACTTATAAACGCCAATCGCTTTTGGGGCGGGTGGCAATTCAATTCCCAATTCTTGTAATCGTTCTTCGGCTTGCATGCGGGCACCTTGAAATTTTATGTTGAAATTATTTGAATGTTAAAATTTGTTGAGAGCAATTTGAGATGCTCTTCGTTTCATCTGTTTTACAGCTTGTCCCCTCGCCTGACAACGCGTGCACCCATTTACTATGTCAGTGGTTTTCACAAAATTTCGATTCGGTACCGAACGCGATTCCGGCGGAGGTCTAATTCGGTCGATTAGGTTCCGTTGGCAGGACCAACCGACTGAGGGCTTTGAACTGCGGGTCTTGTGATGTTTCGCACCATTCGAACATCACCGCCTCGCTGGTGGTGAGCATGGCGCCGCAGGACTGCATTCGTTGAAAGGCCACTTCTTGGTCTAGCGGTTTCCGCGAGCCTACAGCATCGGCGACGATAAAGACATCGAATCCCATGGAGATGAGGTCCAGTGCCGTTTGCTGCACACACACGTGAGCTTCGATTCCCACCAAGACGACCTGTCGAATTTGCTCGGCCGCTAGTTGATCAAAGAGACCTTCGCATTGCCGGCAACTAAACATGTTTTTTTCGGTGGGAGCGTCCAATCGCGCCGCCAATTCAGGGGCGGTTTTACCGAGGCCTTTGGGGTACTGTTCGGTGACCCGCACACGCACGCCAAACAGTTTCGCCGCGTCGATCAGGCGGCCAATATTCCAGACCAAACAGGAATGATTTGGAATCGC
>JBGSIY010000075.1:0-1900 GCA_041742275.1 Pirellulaceae bacterium
CTTTTCGTCAAACTGCTTGATCGTGTAACGCACCGTTTCCACGCTGCGGTCCATATGCTTGGCAATGCGTCGCGCCACTTCGGCGGGGCATCCCCCCGCATTCGCCAAACGACGCGCACGGTCCACAATTTCTTCTTTGTCCATGGGAGTCAATTGTCTGAATCGTTCTCCGCGTTTGACTTTTTCAGCATTGCTTTTGACAAACTGATCCACGCTGCTGTGCAAAAAGCCGACTCGTTTTCGCCCGCCGTCAAACACGAAGCGGCGACTCACGAGACCCTGTTGACGCCAACGCGAGATCGTCTTGGTGGATACGTTGAACATTTTGCTCAACTCTTCAACCGTATGGACAGGTTGCCCCACCTTTTCAGCATTCACATCCGCAGCGTCCGTGAGATCTTCAATCAATTGATGAAGGTCCTGAATCAAAGCACTTCCTTTGATAGACACCACCGGGCAGTTCTCAGGGCGATAACCCGTCACTCGATAGCAAACGAACTCAAAGTTATAGTTTTTTTCTTCGTCGATTTCACGAACCAAGCGCTCGGCCCGGTCTGCTTGTTCGATTTTCTTTTCTCGAGGCGCAAAACGAACCTGCTGATCTCGTAAATCTCGAATTTGTTCGCAATTGAATTGTGCAGTCATCGTATTTGTCCCCTCTATGTTTTCCTGCTCGCCGCGGGCTCACCCGCTCGCCGTAGCAGAAACTGATATCCATAACTAAAAACCGTTTGCCCAGACGTCCCTCCGTTGTCGTCCTGCAATTCTCAACCCAAGACTCTTACCCGATTTCCATCACCAGGTTGCAAAGACTCGGTCCATCCCAGTCTTTGCTCATCAAGTTTTTTACCATCCAAATCTTTTTTGTCCGACAGACTAGTGTTTCAAAAAATGCTGGAGATTGCTCTCCCCGCTTTGCCGTTCCGATCTGGGCCGTACTAATCTGGGCCGTTCCGACTGGATGGTACCCCGAGTCACTCTCGGTTGCAGTCACGTCCAGGGCCCATTTTGGCTGAGCCGATTGAGCCCCCCCTATTGACTTGCCCTGTAATATTTATGCCCTATTAACCGCAATCTCGCGGCCTTATTCCTACGTCAACGCTTGAATCGTGTTCAAAAAACCAATATTTTATAAAAAAACCGAGGCTGTTTTGTTTGCGAGGCTTGCCGAAAACCGCGATTTCCGAAAAATCGTGGGCTTGGACCACCGTCAACCGCACATCCCCCTCAGTCTCTTAGACTCACTTACCTGACATTTAGTTCAATTCTCTATGAAAATTGAATTTCGTTCAGCGAAAATTGACTGTCACTCAGGCAGTTGCTATCGATTTTACCAAATCGTTCAGGGCAAAATGTCGCAACTTGACAACCACCCAAAACTAGATGCAACACTCATGCCACACGCCTAATAAGTGGTAAATCCCGCAAAACAAGCCCATATATTATTGCTGCAAGCAATTCATGTGGGCGATTCCAATTCACATTTCGGCTCAGATTGAGACAACTGCATCAATCTGAGACACTTTTTTTCCGATAAATGATACAAGTCGCAAATCTGGCGACTCCAGCAGGCGCGGATTAAACGCTTGTTTCAACCCAAGGCGAAAGCGATCTTTAATTCAACAGGGCAAAGGTTTCCATTGATGAAGACCCTACAAATTCCTTTTCTCATCTGCTGCATTTTCACAGCTCTGAATCTCCAACCGCTAACGACTCTGCGCGGGGACGATTTGACCATTGCGAAAACGCCTAATGCGGGCACCACCGTTTCTTGTAGAAACCAAATTGAGTTTAGCGGCCGCGTTACTCTTTTTTCCGCCGATCCAAAGCGGGATAACTCACTCGCCATGGAGGTGACGTCGCTGCAAACGTTTGACCATATCGCGATCGACGAATCGAA
>JBGSIY010000076.1:0-11277 GCA_041742275.1 Pirellulaceae bacterium
GAATTTATTTCAACCTGACCCAACATCTTCGACGTTGGCCCCATTTCAAAAAGAAAAATTTGATGTTTGTTGATCGTGTGGAAATAGAAGTGCATGCTGGAGATGGTGGCGATGGCTGCATGAGCTTCCGTCGTGAAAAGCATGTTCCTCGCGGGGGACCCGATGGTGGTAATGGCGGTAGCGGGGGAAGCATTATTTTCTTGGCCCGCGAAGGCGTAAATAGCTTGGTGGATCTTACTCATCGAAAAACCTGGCGGGCCGAACATGGCACCAATGGCATGGGCTCGAATTGTCACGGCAAATCGGCGAAAGACTGCATTATCTATGTTCCTCCCGGAACGCTGGTGATCGACGTCGAAAATGGTCTGGTCATCAAGGACTTGAAAAATGTCGGTGATCAAGTCGTGGCGGCAACTGGAGGTCGAGGGGGTCGTGGCAATATTAACTTCAAATCTTCCACCAATCAGGCTCCACGTAAAATTACCAAAGGTGAAAAAGGGGAACATCGCCGATTGGTGATGGAACTCAAAGTGATCGCCGATGTCGGACTGGTCGGCAAACCTAACGCCGGGAAAAGCACACTTCTCAGTCGCCTGTCACGTGCGCGTCCTGAAATCGCCGATTATCCCTTCACGACCAAATATCCCAACTTGGGTATGGTCAGCGTCGACAGCGAACATACCTTCGTCATGGCTGATATTCCAGGTTTGATTGAAGGGGCACATCAAGGCGTCGGGTTGGGACACGATTTCCTCAAGCATATCGAGCGGTCGGGAATTATCGTGCATTTGGTCGAACCCCTTCCGATGGATGGCACAGAACCTCTGGAAAATTATCGCTCAATTCGCCATGAACTGACGTGTTACCGCAAGGAACTGGGGGAACGTTCCGAAATATTAGTTGTATCCAAAGCCGAGTTGCCGGAGGCACTCGAGGTTCAGCGGCAACTGACTGAACTAACAGGAAATCAAGTGCTGTTGATTTCTGCCGTGACTGGCCAGGGCCTAATGGAATTGGTACGACGGATTGGTAACGAGCTGGAAAAAGTCGCGGCTGCGAGTGCCAAAAATGAAACAGTTCAATAACAAACGCTATTTCCTCAGTGCAGGGAGCCCAATCAAGTGAGTGAGGCGGTGGTCGTTGCAGATATCGGAAACCTGCGCACAAAGGTCGCCTTTTGCGAACACGTAGGAGACAAACGGCGACTGCTCCCCTCGTTCGGTTTCGAAAAAACTGGCGATTTAGCCCCTTGGATTACGGACCAACCTCCTGCGGCTTGGCATCTGGCCAGTGTGAATCGTCATCGGTGCCTTGCTCTAATCGAGTGGCTGAGTCATCACCGCCCTGATGACCAAGTTCACGTTTTGCAAAATTCGGATATTCCCATTCGGGCGTTAGTCGATTTCCCCGGACAGGTAGGCATTGATCGACTCCTGGCTGCCTGGGCCGCCACACAACTGGTCCCACCCGGGCAACCGCTGATCACTGTCGATGCCGGGACTGCCGTCACCGTCGATTGGATTGACAAGGATCACGCGTTTCAGGGTGGCACGATTTTTCCAGGAATCCTCGCTTGCCTTCGCCAATTACAAGAGGCCACCGCTCAATTGCCGCTTGTCGAACTAACGCATCCACCAGAATTTCCCCTCGGCCGAAACACAGTTGCGGCCATCCAGAGTGGTGTTTTCCATTCGCAAGTTGGAGGCATTCGCTATTTAGTCTCGCTTATGGAAGCCGAATTTGGAACTTGCCAGGTTATCACTACCGGCGGTGCGATGGCACTGATGCAAGGGGCGTTGCCGACCGAATGGCGAAATGTACCCGACTTGGTTTTGCAAGGCATCGCCAAATTAATCACCAGTCGCACCGAAATCACCCAAAATGATTGAGTCGAACTCAGTACGATTTTGCCGCTTGACCCCCAATGGTCGCGGCGCTATTGCCACAATTTGGGTCGCTGGCCCGGACGCGGCGGCTTTACTGGACAACTGCTTCCAGCCGAATTCAAAACATCGCACGGTAGCGAAATCACTCGTCGGCGATCTGTTGTACGGAATTTGGAACTCTTCGACGAATGCCAGTGCCTCTTCCTCTGCTTGCAGCGATTCAGCTGAAGATCTTGTGATCACGATTCCTCAAAACGAGCAATTCGAGATTCATTGCCATGGGGGCCAAATCAGTTATCAATTAATCGCTCGCGATCTTTCGCGACTGGGCGCTTCCGAAATTTCGACTGAAAACTATTTACGCAGAGGTGCAGCAAATTTCTGGGTTGCCGAGTTGCATGGGGCTTTGTTACAAGCGGAAACGGAGCTGGCTGCGATAACCATCGCAGATCAATGTCAAATTTGGCCGCCGACCCTCGCCCGATGGCTTGGTATGTTGAACGACGATGCATGTCTCTCCCTCCTGAGCGACCTTCACCAACTGCAAGATCAGGCCCACACCAGTCGCCACCTATTGCAACCATGGAAGGTGTTATTGCAAGGTGCTCCCAATGTCGGGAAAAGCAGCTTAATCAACGCCATGGTTGGATTCGAACGGGCATTGGTTGACCCCACTCCCGGGACGACGCGAGATGTGATTGGCCAACGAACCGTTATTGCAGGCTGGCCCGTTGAACTGTTCGACACAGCGGGCATCAGAGAAGGTGCCGAGCCATTGGAGTCCGAAGCGATTCAACGAGGACAAGCGGAAGCGCTCCAGGCCGATTGTTTGGTTCATGTTTTTGATTTATCGGTCCCTCAGGTCGCAGGAACTGCAGAAAACCCACTGGAGCGTTTGCCCGATATTGTCGTCCTTAAAAAAAACGACTTAGTGGCGACGGAACGTTTACCTGCACAATCAATCTCGGTGTCTGCCAAAATGGGCATAAACATTGACCTCCTGCTGAAACGCATCATCGACACCTTAGTTCCCACACCCCTCCCCGCTCGTTCGCCGTTATTGGTAACCGTTGGCATGGAAAGTCAGCTGCAGCAGGTTATCAAAGCCCTAGAACGCGGCGATTATGCAGCGGCCGAAATAGGCTTGCGCTGCAAGTAGAACAAGTGATAGCCGAATTCGTTCGTCCACTTGACGATCACAACAGATGTCTGGCTTTGATATCCAAGTAACGATTAACTAATTCGGCCGTCAATTCTTCCGGAAAAACATCCAGCATCAATACGCCTTGATGCGCCAGGGACGTGATGGTTTGCTGTCTCCAGGAAGCAATGTCTCCCGCAGCGGCAGCCGCGAACAAAGTTTGTCGCGCTGCCCGACCGTTTTGGCTGGGTCGCTCCTCCTGTTCGTTCAAATAGTTTTCGATGGGATCGTAAAGATCATGGTCGCGCAAAAACACACCCAAAGGCAAATGCTTACCACGCATGTTCAACAAATAGCTCTCCACTTGGCTGGAATTAATTTCGTCAATCAGGTTAGTGATCAAGACTACCAAGGACCGTTTGCGGCAGTTTTTGTTTAGATGGAAAAACGCATCGTCATATCGGCTTTCGACATAGCTCGCATGTTGATCGAAAGACGCGTGCAACAGTCGATTCAATTGCGCCGTGCCCGAACGGGGCGGGGTGTACCGATGGACCCGATTGCTAAACGTCAACATACCCACCGAGTCACCTTGTTTTAAAGCCACATAGCTCATCAACAACATGGCGTTCAAGGCATGATCCAGCATATTGAATTTTCCGGATTGCCCCGTCATCATCCGCCCACAATCAACCAAAAAAACAATTGTCTGATTTTGGTTCGCTTGAAAGTCTTTAACCATCAGCTTTTGTTTTCGCGCCGAGGCTCGCCAATCAATAAAACGATGGCTGTCATCCCGCGAGTAATCTCGCAAACGTTCAAATTCATTGTCCTGTCCGATCCGCCGCGTCCGACGCACTCCCAACAGACTCAACCGGTTCGTTCTCGCCAAAATACCGAATTCCGAAATTTGTTTCAAATCGGGATAAACGTTGACTTCCGCCGGAAGAGGACAAAGATAATAAGCGTTCCACAAACCTAACCGTGACCTCACCCGCAAGTGGACTCCAGCCATGGAGAATAGACCCCGGCGTTGGCTGACCAACCGATAGTCAAACTGCGTGCGACTCTGCCCCCCAACTCCGGTCGAAAATGCAGGCGGTTCTGCCGCGAAATCTTCCGGCAGATCATCCACCAAGCCGATCTGCCAAGTTCGTTTCGAGCGATTGATCAACTCCAATTCGACATTTTGAGACTTACCCAACGACATGATCCGCTCGATTCGTCGAACCACATCAAATCGATGTTGCGGTGCAATTAAAAACAAATCTATCAGCAGGACGATTAAGATTAATAGATCAAAGCCCACAACAACATAAACGAAAGCCGGAAAAACCACAGTCACCATCGACAACACCGTGGGCACAACTACCGTCAAAAGGAGCAAGCGGGTGGGATAAACCCGACGCACCCGAGCGATCACCAGCAGCGGTAGAATTACCAGCATGATGAAAACAAACGGGCGTTCAATGAAGAAGCTGAACAGGTCGACTAACCAAGCCATAAGGCATCAATCCAATCTGGGAACTTCGATGCTGCGCAGAACTTCCGCCAATAACTGGTCGGCACTTTGACCCTCGACTTCGGCTTCGGCTGTTAGTGAAACGCGATGTCGCAACGCCGGAAGGGCAATCTGCACCACATCATCGGGCACAACATAGTCTCGCCCCATAAAGGCAGCCAACGTGCGGGCGCCTTGCATCAATGAAATACCTGCTCGCGGCGAGGCCCCCAAATGAAAATGGGACATCGCGCGTGTTTTGCGCACTAAACGATTGATGTAGTTCACGAGTTTAGGGTCGATTCGTATTTGGCTATTTTCGCGAATGATGCGACGAATGAGATCTGCATTTGTGATCGTTTGGATCTCGGACTCCAAACGAGAATCTAAATCCTGCTGCGTGCTGTGCAGCAACAAAATCTCCGCTTCTTGCGCCTCCGTCGGGTAACTCGCCACAATCTTGAACATAAATCGATCCAACTGGGCTTCTGGCAAATTATAGGTTCCCTCTGATTCTACCGGATTTTGAGTCGCCAGAACCATAAACGGCGGTTCCAATTCATGTGAGGTGCCATCCACCGTCACGTTCTTTTCCTGCATAATTTCCAACAACGCTGCATGCGTTTTGGCGGGAGCACGATTGATTTCGTCGGCCAAAAGCAACTGCGTGAATACCGGTCCCTGGCGAAACTCGAACTCTTGCGTCTTCATGCTGAAAATGGGAGCACCCGTTACGTCCGAGGGCATCAGGTCCGCCGTGAATTGAATGCGACCAAAGTTCAGCCCCAATACTTTTCCTAATGTTCTCACGAAGAGTGTTTTTCCTAGCCCCGGAACACTTTCAATCAGTACATGACCGCCTGAGAACAAGGCGACCAAAGTGCCGAGAACCAATTCGTCTTGACCAACAAATATTTTTCCGACTTCATCTGTAATTTGCTGAAACAAAATTTGCATTGGCGTTTGTGGAGTATGCTTTTTCGTTTGCGCGAGTTGAACTCGTTCGACTACTTCGGCGGACACTTGGACGTTAGCAAATGAGCGAGACGCCTCCTGAGGAGCGGAGTCAGCAAAAGGATCGAAGTCGTTGGCTTCGGCGGAAACGGAGTTGACATCCGACTTCGGCACCTCGACCAAATGACTGCACTTCGGGCATCGGGCCTTTTTGCCGGCCGCCGCGACGGGAACTTGTAATCGCGAGCTACAGTTTTCACACTTCAATGTCAACGCCCCCGTGTCAGGGTTGGCATCCGATGGATTTGAGTTCATGGTCATAATTCAATCTTATTATTTATTGGGAATCGCGTCTGGTTAATTTTTTATAGCGTTCAATCGATTGCATCGCCGCCCCCGTGTCATTGCTCCGTTCGAGCAATTGCCCGATGGCTTGAATGTGCCGCCCAAAACGATTGGGCGGCAGCAACATCCCCCGACGGGGGCGACCTAAAATAGGGAAAAAACAGAAAAGCGCCAACACTCCCAGGACGAGTAAATGTGGCACGATGTAGCATAACGGTGCCTGGGCGATCCATGACCATTGGGTTGCCTTCGATTCGGATTGCAATACGCTCAGTCCTTCGGCACCACTCTCTAAAAACAATACGTTTCCCTGGGAAGATGTACTTTCAATCAACTCATTGGCTAAAATCCGGCTGGAATGATCGAGCAGCCCATAGTTCACTAACCCTGAACCATTATTGACGACAATCACTCGTGAGTCATTTTGAAACTCTTCAATCTGAAAAATAAACGGCTCCCCATTTGCTTCCAAGAGGCAGGTGTATTCCCGCATGTCTTGCAACGCTGGGGGAGTCAGACGAATGGCGCCCCATTGAATTCCCGATTGATCTGACTGGGCCGTCAGAGACCAGATTCCGTCCCAATTCGTGGCGGGGCCAGGCGTTCCCGGCGTCACCTGAAACCAGTGGCAACCGTTCGAAGCAATGTCAATCGATTGTTGCCAGCGATGGTGGGAAAGGGCCAAGGCCGCTTGCCGCTTAGCCTCCCGCTTCTCCGTACCATCAACCACCTCGGTGATCTCCTGCCAATAATTGACAGCCGCATCATAATCGCGGCCGACATAAATCAAAACCCGCTCAGGTTCTTCGGACAACCATTGTTGCAAACGTTGAACTACATTATCTGCCGGAACTTCATAACTATCGGGAAACCAAACGATGGTTTGATAGTCATCAATCGCCGGCGAAATCACGTTGCGAAATCGCACTCGATGCCCTCGTTGCCGAAACAAATCGGCGAACACCGATGTCCCATTCAAACTTTTTTGATAATTCGTGCCGCGACTACGTCCATAACCGGTCGCCGGTGTTTGCGACTGCGCCAACAGTTTCGTAGGACCCCATCCTAAAGCGATCATCACGATCAGAATGCACAGCAAGTGATGCCGGCATTTACAAAAGAGATGGCTCATGAGGACACCTGCGGTCTGTTACGGACATGATTCTCAAACTCGGGTAGTTCACGCCAGTATTCGGAAAACTCTTGGGGGCTCATTGGGTGATTCCCAAAAAAAACAGACTCGAATGGCGTTATTAGTTTGGAAAAATATTGATATGCTGGCGGCAGTTCTCGGGCCTCTCGCAGGTACTGCCGGTTAGTTTTACCACGACGCAACCGCACTACTTGGTGTTGATCCAAATATAGCAATGCGTGGCTAAAAAGGTAAATGATCGCTCGAGAGTGATCTCCGCTTCGAAATGCGGCCTCTGCCAAATCACGACAATTCCCCAATTCGGTATCAATTTGAAAGGGAAGTTCTTTGATTTGTTTTTTGTAATCTTTCAATCGCGCCTCAACCATGTCTTCCGTCGCATCGTCATTATTGGCGATCTTCCGCAGGAACCAAACAGCGAGAACGATCAACAAAACGAGCAGTACAGCCAAACCTCCGTAGATAATCCAAGAGGCGTTGCGCAGCCAAGCAAAATTTGAAAGCCAATTAACATTCCAATTGGGTGGCGGAACGTTGGGAGCGTTGACAGGCATATAGGGGGCAATATTTCCTCGGGCCGCCGAGCCCTCTCGTGAATTGACCTGAGGCAAAACGGGGGCGGCGCGATCTGTTTGAGGATCGTACCATTCGAAACCATGCCTCACTAACGTATCCTGCACCTTGTCCTCCACGCCGCCTACTCTTTGCCGCGCACCTAACGTCGATGTGAATGCAAACAGGGCCATGCATAGGGCACTTACGACGATTATCCGTTTTAGTGGCACGGCAGTCGAGGTCATCAAAAGCCCTCCCGTTCCAAACGCAGAGCTTCCGCGCGAATTTTCAATTCTACCTCCCAACCCTCCTGACGAATGCGCATATCAATATAGGATAGGAAGCGGACGACCGACAACAATCCAGCCACCAACCACAAAGAAACAGGCCAGAGCACATGCAAACGCAACCACTGCTCTTCATCAATCAAGCCAATCAGTTCAAACAACAGGCACAGTGAACCATACACACCACACAAAATCGCCAGTCCAAAAATTCCCGACAACAAGGACAGCGAAAAGGAATCGCTACCAATATTTCGATGCAAACTTGCGCTTCTCAACCAAAATGTAATATCATCAGGTTGCGATTGGCGCAAAGGCGTGCGTTCCAAAACTAAAATTTCGGTGACATAGGGGCGAAACGTTTTGAGCAAAACGCCACCAAACGCCAGTATCACAGCGAAAACAACAAAAAACGCAGTCTCATCTCGACTCCGCGAATAATTGGCGACTGCGACCAAAGCCATCACCGGCAACACGCATCGCACTAAACCATGTGCCCAGAAGATCCCTAGCAGAGTGGCCCAAACGGATCGAAATGCCACAGCAAAACGGGGTTGCTCTACAAACATCGCCTGACCCAAAAAAGCCGTAACAAAAATTGTTCCGACTTGGGCCTGTGTGATGACCAATAGTAAAATTAACCAACCATAGGCAGTAGGCTCGATCTCTCCAAACCGTTTACTAACAAATTGTGAAGTTATCAATTCATTGACCAGCACAAAACCGATCGCTCCAAAAAACAGACTTGTCAACAATGGCCCTGGGTACTTACGTAAAACCAACAACGCGAGATCGAAGATCTCCAACAGAGAACGACTGCGAATACGAATGAAGCTTTTATCGAATCTCATCGTCGCGACCAAGGATAACCCAATACGACAAAGTAAACCATTAACATCAGGCTAGAGCCTACGGCCACCAAGCCCTTAAACCACCATGGCACAAACTCTTCCGGAGCGGGTGAAATAAACCCCTCGATAAACGCCGCCAGACAGAACAAAACGACAGCACATAGGATGATGGGAATCGTATCTTTTGCCGCAACTCTCAATGCATCCAAACGTTTTCGCCCCTGAGTAAAAATCCAACTGACACCGATCTTCAGTCCCGCACCCGCCGATAACACAATCGCCGTAAGCTCAAACGGTCCATGAGCCGTCACGAAGACGCGAAAGTTCTCCCCCGCTGGGCCATTTTCCGGGCGAAACATGAATCCAAACACAGCCCCCAAATAAACGGCGTTGTAACTCAACGTCACCAAACCCGGCAGTATGGGCAACATCGACACAAAACAGTTCAATCCAATGCCCGCATTATGCACAATATAGAAACCCATCTGAAAGGAATTTTCACTCCAGGTTCGCGCGCGAACGTTGGAGTACATATCAACGTATTGTTCCAATGCTTCGGTGCCAGCCACATCTTCAGCAAACGTCGGCCAGTAACCACGGTCATAGGCCAGCCACGCAGCCAACGCAAATAAACCCCAAAACAAAAACGACGCAATGTGCACGCAGGGCTCGCGGAATATTTGACGAGGTGTATCCACAAAAACCACATCCATCATCGACTGTAAATCGAAATGCTGACTCCGATAAAGTTGGTTGTGGGCTCTAGCAACTAAGCTATGCAAATAATTTACAGTCCCTGTTGGCAATTGATAGGCGGACGCCAACGCGAGATCAGCACACGCGTCGCGATACAAATCAGAAAATTCCTTAACAAATTGTGGGCTTTGTCGATTGCGGCGGCGTCCCATTTTTTCGCACATCCGCTCCAGTTTTTCCCAGGCAGGGCGGCGTTTTTGAATGATATCGGCTGCCTTCATAATACTATCCTTGATTTGACGACGAAGCCGCATCGGGAATCAGCTCGGTTTTCACTTCTTCGTAATTTTCTTTAACACGCATGGCCACGATTTCTGACCCCGGTGAGACGGTCGATTCTTCTTCCAGGTTGGTTAGAAAAGTTCGATGATATAACGCACATAAGAGCAAATCGGGATTCGTGTCTTCTGGCAAACGACTTTTGTTCAAGACTTTTGGCGCGATCCGCCTGGCTATTTCGGTACTTCGTTCGACCCCCAAATAATTACGACGTTCAACATAGCTGCTCAAGGCTGACGCCAAATCTTTGTCAACCAAAAAGTCAGTTGGTAGTATTTCCGCAAGCTGCGCGACTCGAGGATCATCAAATCGCCGCATTTCATGGGCTCCCCGCTTTTCCTCAGAAACCACAATCGTACCCGCCACCAAATCCCCGATCCGCCGAAAGTCTTTGGTCACGCACATCATGATAATTCCAGCAAGGCAAGTCGGTATTGGAAACGCCGTATTCAAATCAGTCGCTCCCCAAAAGGTACCTATTCCAATCCAAGGGCACAAATCAATGGCGCGAAAAAAGTTACGAATCACGGCTTGGCGTCCATCAATTGCACTGCCGTTAATAGTGAGGACTCGCTGGCGGCATATCATTTTCCCCAGCGTACGACCATTAAAGTAGGTTTCCATGTAAACGCCATAAAACCAACTGACTAAAAAGGCACCAATCATGATCAATACAAGAAATAAACCACTCACGATATCAGCGAAAACCGGTGCTGCGAATCCTAATCCAACCCCAACGGCCGGAAAAACGATCATGGCCAACACAATCACAATGATCCAATAACCAAACTGCACCAACACTAAATCCAGTCCAAACGACAGAATGCGTTGAAAGGGACCAGCCAGCGAATGCTGAAACGAGATATTTTCTGGCGTTAGCACCTCCAATTGATTGTCCAGGGCAACCGGATCGTATCCGCCTCGGAAGGCTCGTGCTGGCGCGGCTTGAAAGGCTGGGGGTTCCAAAATAATCGCTGCCTAAAAAAAAGTAATTTAGCGAGACGCCTGAATTCGCTAGGTTCGTTTCACGGAGGCCGAGTCCCTCTAAAGGCTCCATATTACGACCCATAATAATCGATCCGTAACAGGCCAGCGACATCGGGTCATCGACATATGGAAGTAGTTTTGGCGGAAACGCCAGTGGCACCCAAATGGCCCACCGCCTGACCCCAACTTCCATTTTGGGTTGATTTTATGCAAATAGCAAGTCGCCCACACAAAAGCACCCTCAAATAAGGACAGGCTTAATAATATTGACACCGTTTCTGGGATTTGGTAAATTCAGGAGATCGCGAGAGGCACAGGATATCTATCGCGTGAAAACATTTGGCGATTGGGGTTGGAAGTGGAGCCTCAAACCTCTCAACCACAGTGAACAGGCAAACCAGTCGACCACGATGGCACAGTCGAAAGTGACTTAGGGGAAGACGACAGGCTTGGTTCCTTTAACAGCGTTAGTGGGATTTGTTAGGATGCGAGTTTTACGGGAGAAATATTATGACCATCGCACGTAATCAGTTGATTGATCTGGAAGTGACACGATACTACCACTGTATATCTCGTTGTGTTCGT
>JBGSIY010000077.1:0-1806 GCA_041742275.1 Pirellulaceae bacterium
TGTCGACTCGGTTCTTCTCGTCAAAGCGAGGGAGAACTCGGTTAGGATACAACAAATAACTTTGTTGGTCCTCGCGATACAAGCGGCTATTTCGCAATCGAGCCAACAAATCAGCCGCAGCTGAAGGCCGCAACAAGTTCGACTCCAGAACGGCCACTTGGCCTTCGAGCATCTCTTCTAATCGCTCAATCCGAATCGCATTTGGGGAAAATACCAACAAATTGTAGGCGTGATACAAACCATCGTCTCGACGATTATTATGGATCAGCGGTGTTAATGAATCGATACACTGTTGTAGGAAAACCAAGATTTCTGCAGTTCGGACGTTCGTTTTTGCCCCTAATAAACCGCGATAAACCCTCCTTCTGTAAGTTTCACCGACAATTTGTAACCGCTCGACAATTTGATGCCGTTCGAGATCATCGATCAAACGTGGTCGGTCGTGGGGATATTCTTGCAAACAAGTGGAAAGTTGCTGTATCAAGTCAGCGACTTCAATCGAAAGCTTGAACTCAACCAAATCCGACTTTTGCAGCCAATGTTGAAGGAACATACAATAGCGGCGAAGATAACAGGCAGTCACTACCGAAGCACCATTGCCCACCAACGCATTATGAGCATCATTCCACTCTGGGCGCTGAGTATTCAACCAGATCCCGGCGTCTGGGATCAAATTCGCAATTTTGATTGCGGCTGGCAACAACAACTTTTCTAACAAATTGACTCTGTGAATTTCACCAGTTTGATTTTTTACCAATTGCCCATCGGACCCTAAAATGGAGATTTGAGCATCGATACGGCGCGCGGCATCCCAGTCAAAATCAATCGTTTCGCGAGGGTTATTTCGAATCGAGGCGTACTCTCGCAGTCGATAGGGGACATCGGCATACACATTCATCTCTGTCTGCAAATCATCATCCAACGCTGTCGGGGAATAGGCCTGACACTGTTCTAATAACTTTTGCAAATAGACGATTTGGTGATCGCCCCAGTAACCGATATTGGCCCATGGATCGGAAGGGTCCGGGCTTTCCCATTCCAATCGGTTTTGAGTAATACGATACGGATTGTAACCATCAATTGTCGATGCGTTCAGAAAGCGATGGATCATCGCTGGAAGAAATAAAGGATACGATGTCGACAGGGCTTCCCAGTTTTGAAAAATGTCTCGCCAATTGCCCTCATACCCTAGGCGGCGACTCCCATCAGGATTTTTGATATCAATATGAAAGGCATTCCAAGGGCGCGTGGGATCACCATGGCGGCGACTGAACGTCAATGGAAGGTATTCGCGAGCAATGCGGATTAAATCGAGATCGCCAGTCTCCCTGACGCCACGCACAAATTCATTGCAGTTCATCAATGGTTGAGCTGTCTCCAAATACGTGTGCAACCGTGCATGCACATCGCGGTTGACAATTCGCACATGAGCCGCGAATTCATTCGTCTGGATACTGTAACCCTGGACTGGAATTCCCCCTCGCATGATGTTGAACAAAGAATTCGCCAAATGACGGTTTACCCTGCGCGAATCGCGACAGACTTGAATCCCATCGACACGGGAGATTAAACGCATTAACGCCTGATCGTTGGCCTGAATCTCCTTTTGAATCCTCAGTTGGGAACCACGGTTACCATTCAGCAACTCATGTCGCAAACCGACCAAACCACAATGGTCCAAATGAACATCACCGACGATATCCCAGGAAGCAACGGCATGTGCGGCTAACACATGACGTTTGACCAACAAGAAGGCACCTCGTTGACCACGAATATCTGTTTCGATCTCAAGTTCGCGGCCCTTGC
>JBGSIY010000078.1:0-7616 GCA_041742275.1 Pirellulaceae bacterium
AGTCGATTTTATTGTGGCCGTTTTTTCTTACACAGCCAAGGATTCTAATCAGAAGGGAATCAAGGGGTCGAACGTCAGCGATTCCCCATCGGCTGCACGGCGATCGTTGAGAGACGCAGGGTTGACTGTCATTTCGATGTCGTCCATCGGAGAAAACTTCCCGAACCGTACCGCGGTAACCGAGAAACCGAATGACAATTCTGTAGACGCTCGCGGAAGTTTTGATGTCCGAAGGTCTCCATCGATTTGGAAATGGGGCCTTGATCCAACTCCGTTTCTTGGCGACCTCGCGACGCTTTTGTCTGTGGGCGTCCCTCTGGTTGAAGCGTTAGAAACGTTGATTCGACAGGCGAGGGGCCGTTGGCAAGGCCGATTGTTAGCGCTGAAAGAATCTGTCGAGTCGGGATTGACCCTGCGTGACGCCATGGAGCGGCAATCGGATATCTTTGATGAACTCAGTATTAGCCTGGTGGAAATGGGGGAGAACACAGGGCGACTGGAAACGAGCGAGACTGATAACTTGTATCAACCCGTGATTGGCATTGCTACTTGTTAGGGTTGGTCGAAATTGCCACGGGGTTCATTTACGCGGCGCCGAAGGCATTTTTAGGTTCTGTAGCGTGATTAGGATATGTCACAAAACAATTTCCGCGTTTGATTTGTCGGCGCTGAAAATATTGAAGGCAGTTGTTGGTCTTTTGAGCCCAGCGAGCTCACTTCTTTCGCAACCTGATATAGAGGCGAGCGGGGCGAATCAAGGACGTCTCTGGCACCCCTTCAGGGTGCAATGGCGGTGGCGACTGAGTTCCGGTGGTGTCGCTGCGCTCAACCACCGGCTAATAGCTGATAACCCCGTTCGGGGTAAATCGAGTCATGGCTGCAAACCCCTATCGGGATAAATCCAGCAATATCTGATAACCCCTAACGTGGTAAATCGAGAAGTTCTTACTGAACAATTTGTGAGCAACGGTCCCGTAACAAAATCCTGTTTTTTAAATTGGCAGGAACTTATTTCCCAATAAGTACTTGATGCACTCGAAATCGACGCCTTCGTCAGACTTTGGCACACCCGGGCACGGATCGCAGAAACTCGGCAATTCACTAAAATGAACGGTTCTGTTAGCCGATTTTGTTGGGAAATTCAAGAATTTAAATGAAAATCCGATATCCTGTTAGGGTGACTATGGAGTATCGATTGCCAAGTCAAAACGAAACGGTTCATTGGTGAAACCTGGGATAAAGGACGTTCTCTAGACGGTTTCTGGAAATATTGTTACGATTGTGGACTTGGAAAACGGTCAATTTTAACGAACAACAGAGTGCCACAGGTTTAATCTCAGCATAATGCGAGGAACTCCCTAGTTGGTGTTATGTCTTGATTTAAAACCGCAATTACCGGGTGTTGTCGTGTTCTGGATCCATTTGGTGGGGGAAACAGGCAACCAAGTTTTAACGATAGGGTCAAGCGATCTGATCGGATGTGAAAATTTGGCCGACCAAATGATTGTGGAAGTTGAATCGGGTGCGTGACCGTGCGGGTTCCGGCGAGAGAGGGTTTTTGAGTTTTTGCTGTTTTAGAAGGCACTAAAAATTTTACTGGAACGTCGCAGCCCGGAAATCCAAAACGCCAGCGTAGCTTCAATTGGTAGAGCACCGCTTTCGTAAAGCGGGGGTTGCGGGTTCGAATCCCGCCGCCGGCTTTGAATTGTTGGATTGCCATTAAACCCGCAGTTCTTCGTTTGAACTGAAGCAGGGTTTGAGCGGAAACAGGGCGGCGAAGTCATCTTGGTTGTGGATGAAACTTCGATGGTTTGTTTTTTTGGTGCTGAATAGTTGGTTCCGTTGACGAATCGCTTTTAAAAAAAATTGTATCGAGCTCCACGGAGCTTGTTGTGTGGTTGTTTCGGAGAGGCAAATAGATGTCGCAAATGTTAAATACTGAGTTACGGGATATTGTGCTGTCAAACAACTCGTTTGGACCGAATGAAATTCAGTTCATCTCGAGGAAGATCGGCGACGATTACTCACAATTTCCGGTTCTGAGAGATTTGACTTCGGAGTTAGAAGCGCAAACCACGCGGTCACCGGCGTCCTCGGTCCGGTTAGGCGTTTGCCAGTATTTGTTGGGGCGTTATCGCGCTGCGATTGCGACATTAGAAAACTCAGACAGCGGAGCCTTGGCGAGTTTTTACCAAGGCCGCAGTTACTTTGCTCTTGAGAACTACGAGCAGGCGATCGTCTGTTACGACAAAGCGAAATTGGCTGGTTTAGATGGCAACGTGTGCGCCGTAGCAGTTGCGGAATCCAAGCGATTGATGGGTGACCTGGAAGGTTCCCTGGCAATCCTGGACAATTTGTTTGGTCCGATTGAGCAAACGGCTGAGTATTTGTACCAACGAGGTGCGACGATCGCTGCAATGCGCGTCAATCCAGAAGAAGTGGTGCGGTTGTACGAGCGAGCCGTCGAGACGGACGAACGCCACGCCGGAGCATTGTTCGGTTTGGGCCTCGAGAACGACCGACGCGGCAATGATGATAAAGCCATGGAGTTGTATCAACGTGCTTCTTCGGTGTTTCCCACACATATTGGCCCGCTAATGAATTTAGGACTTCTGTACGAAGATTACGAACAGTTCGGACGGGCGGCTCGATGTTACGATCGAGTTTTGGATTCCTTTCCCGGAAGTACTCGAGCTCGATTGTTCCGAAAAGACGCTGGCGACTCGATGAGCGGCGGAGAGCGTTGGGATGAAGATCGCGATCGCAATCAACGCCGTATGCAAACCATCATGCAAGTTCCGATTGCTCAATTTGAACTGTCGGTTCGCAGCCGAAATTGTCTGCAGAAAATGGGTATTTTGACATTGGGGGACCTGACCAATGTGACCGAAGCCGAATTGCTGAACAGCAAAAATTTCGGCGAAACGTCCTTGGTCGAAATTCGCGAGATGATGGCGAATAAAGGGTTGGCGATCGGACAATTTGCCGATGCTGTGGCAGTGGAACCCGAACCGTTTGATGCATCAAGTCTTTCTCCTGATGAACAAGCGTTATTGGATCGGCCGATATCCGATCTGAACCTGTCTGTTCGGGCTCGCAAATGTATGTCGCGATTGGCGTTAACCACAATCGGAGAATTGGTTCGCAAATCGGGTGATGATATGTTGGAGTGCAAGAACTTTGGGGTGACAAGTTTGATGGAAGTTCGCGAAAAGTTGGAACAGGTTGGTTTGAAACTGCGTGGAGAGTAGATTGCTTTTTCATTGTTTGACGCGTTAGGGATCGGTTTTTTCTCCTATCAATCTGCGGTCCCTGGACATTGTAGGAAATTAATAAACGGCAAAGAGCCCATCGGTTCTTTGTCGTTTTGTTTTGACCGAGCACGCGTGATTCAGATGGGTCGAACTGGGAACTGGGATCAAGAGATGGGAACGGGATTGAATGCAACCAAACGGCTTTGAATTCGAACTTCTGCACGAGGACCGTCACACGGGCGCGCGATTAAGTCGACTCACGACTCCGCGAGGTGTGATTGATTTACCCACGTTTATGCCGGTCGGTACGTGTGGCACTGTCAAAGGCCTGACGTTTGATCAAGTAGCAGATGTGGGCTCGCAGATTGTTTTGGGGAATACGTATCATTTGGCCTTGCGACCCGGTGTTGACGTGGTGGAGGCATTGGGCGGATTGCATCAGATGATCGGTTGGGAGCGGCCGATCTTGACCGACAGTGGCGGCTTTCAATTGTTCAGCCTTGCGAAGCTGACCAAGATTCGCGAGAGTGGGGCTACCTTTCAGTCGCACATTGACGGAAGCAAGCTGGAACTGACACCGGAAAAAAGTGTTGAGATTCAGGAATGGTTGCAATCGGACATAGCGATGGTGTTAGATCATGTCATCGGCCTGCCGGCTGAGCCATCAGCCGTGCGCGATGCCTGTGAGCGGAGCATTCGCTGGGCTGAACGAAGTCAAGCGGCGCATCGGCTGACCCGCCAAATCCAGTTTGCGATTGTCCAAGGTGGCTTGGACGCCGAGTTGCGTAAGTGGTGTGCTGAGCGACTGGTGGAGCTTGATTTTCCCGGATATGCCGTGGGAGGGTTGAGCGTCGGTGAGGAACCGGATGAAATGTACCGCATTATTTCGGCCACGACCCCGAGTCTGCCGCGAGAAAAGCCTCGGTACCTGATGGGAGTAGGCCGCCCGCCGGATTTGTTAGAGGGGGTTTTGCGCGGGATCGACATGTTTGACTGTGTGATGCCCACTCGAAACGGTCGCAATGGATCGGCGTTTACCGACCAAGGGCAACTTAACCTCCGCAATCAGTGTCATCAATACGATCCTCAACCGGTACAGGCCGACGTTCAAACCGGCTGGTCCCACTTGAGTCGAGCTTATTTGCGGCATCTTTTTGTCGCAGGCGAGATGTTGGGCCCTATTTTGCTGAGCCTCCACAACATCGCTTATTATCAACGATTAATGAGGCAGGCCCGAGAGGCGATCGCCAATGATTGCTTTTTGGAGTTCTATCGAGAGCGAATGGTGGGGTGGGGGGAAGTGGCGAAACGATAACGTTATTTTAATCGCCCTTGTTGATTGCTGGCTAACGTTTTAAGATATCGAAATTCAGATTGGCTTCTGCGTTATGGGTTGGCAGCTGTGGAATGGCGAAAGTCGCAAGCGGTTTTCGTGTCAAAAGTGGGTCTGTGAGAAATTACTTCTCTCCATTTATTGAGTAAATCGAGGGATTGAGTTGAAAGAACGAATCAAAAGGGTGTAGAGGCATGTCATCTATTTTTCACGGTGCGTATTTGCTGGCAGTGCAGGTCTCCAGCCAACCGGGTGTGGCGACCGAGGCTGGCCCCGATCAGGCAGCTGCGGGAAACGAAGACGGGGGCTGGGGCTCCATGTTTATGTTTCTGCCCATGATGTTGGCGATTATGTTCTTGTATTTGATGATGACACAAAAGCCACAACAAAAAGAACAGCAACGCGTGAAGACGTTGTTAGAGAATTTGAAAAAGAATGACAAGGTCGTGACAGCGGGAGGAATCGTTGGCACGGTTGTGAATACGAATAGTGATCAAGAATTTTTGACTCTCAAAATTGATGAATCCAACAACACCAAAATGCAGGTGTTGAAACAATCGATTGTGCGAGTTTTGAAAGAAAGCGGCTCCACGAGCAACGAAACATAGTTAACGAGCACCCGCGTGTGGCCTCAATAAGATGTTGGGCCAAAATTTTTGTGCGTAAATGACTTAGGAAAATAAGTGTATGTTGGACTTTAGTTTGCAATTACAATCTTTGATTTTGGCCCAAGCCGACCTGCCATTCTATCGCAGCGGAATTTTCATATTCGGAGCGTTGATTGCGCTGCTGTTTGTGATGTTCTGGCTGGCCAACGTGGTTAGCAAATCCTTGCGAATGCCGGACTACAGCGGAAGGTTGGCCGTGATTTTCACTGCCTTGGGTATTGCCACGATGGTGATTGCCTACGGATGGCCACCTAAGTTAGGTGTCGACTTACGCGGTGGCGTGAATATCGTTGGGCAGTTGAATTTGGACGCTTTTCGAGGTGAGGAGGGGCAGCAGGTTCCGACTGCCGAGGAAATCATTCCGAAGTTGCTGCAACGTGTTGACCCGTCGGGAACGCGCGAAATCATGATCCGCCCGTTGGGTGTCGACAAAATTGAAGTGACTATTCCCGACGTGCAATTGGCAGATGCCGATGAAATCTGGAATCGATTGGTTAAAACAGGGCATTTGCAATTCCGAATTGTGGCCACCAGTGAGTTTCATCCAGCGGCCGTCAGTCGTGCGATGGAAAAAATGAATCAAGGTGACATGGGGCGCGACATTCAAATTGTCGATGCCGAAGGCAAAAACAAGACGTTAGCCCGTTGGTACAACATCGCTCGTGAAGAATTGATTGGAATGCCCAATCCTAACGTGCCGTTAGCTTTGAAGTACGTTCCCAATATTGGCCAATTGGTGCGAGACCGGGCCACGGGCACGATCGTTGACCTTCAGCGGATTAACTTTTCTGGCCAAGAAGATTTAATGGGCCTGGAGTTTGCGAAATATTTGAAGTCCCAAGGGATTCGAACTCCGCAGATTTTGTTGATGGAACCGGAATCCGAGGCGTCAAACGTTGAGGGCAAGCATCTGGCGTGGGCTAATCCGGACATCGACGAGAAGGGTCGGGCTTGTGTTTCGTTCAAGTTGACACCTGAAGGCTCGAGTCGCATGGGGCGAATGACCACCATGAACAAGCCGCGCGGAGAAAGTTATAAACAGTTGGCCATCGTACTGGATGATGCCTTGGTCTCCGCCCCTCGCATCGAAGAACCTATTTTCCGAAATGGCCGCATCTCCGGCAAATTTACGCAAGCCGAAGTGGATGATTTGTGTATCAATTTGAAAAGCGGCAAGATCGAAGTGGCTTTGAATAAGACTCCGATCAGCAAGCAATATACCCTGTCGACGTTGGGCGAAGAGTTGAAACAAAAAGGGATCTGGGCCATTGGCATTTCCCTCGCGCTCGTGTTGGTCTTCATGCTGGTTTACTATCAATGGTTTGCTGGAGGCGTTTCCTGTTTGGCCTTGGGTTTAAACGTGGTGCTTATTCTGGCGTGCGTGATATTGATTAAGCAACCGTTGACCCTGACGGGGTTGGCTGGTTTGGTGTTGACGATTGGTATGGCGGTGGATGCGAATGTTTTGATTTTTGAGCGGATACGTGAGGAACTCCAGCGGGGGGCTTCGCTGAAGATGTCAATTCGAAATGGTTTCGACCGGGCCACAACAACGATTATTGACGCAAACGTGACGACATTGATCACGGCGATTGTGTTGTATGTGATTGGTACCGAACAGATCAAAGGATTTTCGGTAACTTTGATTTTAGGAATTTTGATGAGTATGTTCACGGCAATTTATTGCTCGCGAACCGTTTTTGAAATTGCTGAGCGTCGTCGTACGATTACTAGCCTGTCTATGATGCAGTTGTTTGCTCCGAGAAGATTCAACTTTTTGAGCAAGAGTGGCGTGGCGATTACCGCGTCAATCATTTTGATTTTGGCTGGTGTTGCCGGTATGTTCATGTTGAAATCGAAGATTTTAGACATCGACCTTCGTGGCGGATCAACGGCACGCGTTATCTTCAATGAAGCGACAGACATCGATTCCATTCGGACATTGTTGGCAGCCGATGAAACCAAAGTCAACGATGAAAAAATTGAATACGTGGTGACGGAGTTGGTCGACGATGACTTCCCCAATCGGGTTTTCAAAATTGACAGTACGGTTCCGACGCCGAACCCTGAGCTGGGGCAGAACTGGGACCCTCTCGACACGTTATTGGAGCGTTTACTGCATGGCAAATTGCGAATGCACAACGTTCAATTCGACCCGTCTAAAATTAAGGTTGAAGAAGTTGATACAACGAAACCCTCTGGAATTGGCAAGCTAGATTCCGGGGTGGCGTCGCCGAAGATTTCAGCCATTCCGTCCCTGGAATCGCGTCCCGCCGTCTACATGGGCATGGCTTGGGAGCCCAAAGTTTTGGCATTGCGTGCCGTGGGCGAGGAAAGTGAATTCGGGCGTTTTGAGTCGGA
>JBGSIY010000079.1:0-3815 GCA_041742275.1 Pirellulaceae bacterium
CGGGGTAAATCGAGAGGTTCTATGAGAACCATTCCGGAGGAACAAACGTTCCGGTGGTGTCGCTGCGCTCAACCACCGGCTAATATCTGGTAACCCCTATCGGGGTAAATCGAGAAGTTCTATGAGAACCATTCCTGAAGAACGGCTTTTAAAAAATTCTGCTTTTTAAATTAGCAGTAATTTATTTCTGAACAATTACGAGACAACCGCGGTGAGTTATTTGACTTGGCGAAGTTCAATGTCCTTGAACTGCACTTTCATCTCTGGACCGACGTGGATTTGAAAGGCCAGAATACCTGAATTTTTGGCTTTTTCCGTTTGGTGGTCATGGAGTTCCATGGTGGGAATACCGTTAATCGATTGAGTAATATGATTCCCGACGGCGCGAATATGGTATTCGCACCATTGGCTCTCGTCGACCTTTTTTGCAAAGTCGGCCATGTCGGCGGTGGAGCCCGTGACTTCTAATTTTCCGTTTTTATCGACAGTTACTTTTTGTCCTCGTTCGCAGAGAATTCCACGTCCACGTTCTTCGTAGAGGATGCCCGTGAATCGTTTGCCGGAGTCGATGTCGGCCTGATAGCCACCGACGCTGAAGTTACCTAAGTCTTGGCTGCGAAATTGGATTCCCGAATTGCCGTTTTCCATGCGAAATTTAAGTTTCAATTCGAAGTCGCCGATGTCGCCCCCCTGCCAGATTAGAAATGAGTTGGACTCCAGTTTCTTTTCGGCAGTGGTTTGTCCCGTAATGGCATTATCTTCCACTCTCCAGAATCCGTCGGCCCCTTTCCAACCGTCGAGAGTTTTTCCATCGAAGATCGATTCCCATGACGCTTGATCCAGTTTCGAAGCCGACGAATCCGCGTCCTGGGGTGGCTTAGCGGTGTTTTGCGCGGTCGTGCTGTTCTGAGATAGGCCAATGCAGAGAGAGAATAGAGACAAAGTAAAAACGGCTTTAAGTCGCATGAGATTTTTCTTCCGATTGAAAAGGGTCAAGGAAATGTACGGCCAGGAGGTGATTGACTGTCTCCAGAATTCTAGTTGCCTGACAATGCTCGATTGTAATTGATTGGTGGGGTAGAAACACGGATGCCAACAAAAAAATCCGCAGAGGATCCTCTGCGGATTTGGATTTTTAGAGACTGGTGAGGGGCGTTTAGCGACCGACGGCTAGGGTGCTTTTTTCTAGCGATGGCTGCCGAGCGATCGAGATGGCTGTTTGCAAGGCCTGATCTCTTTCCGGTGGGGCAGTTGCCCCGTTGAGTTCAGGCTTCAGAGCCACTTGGACTTCCACATCAGGTTTTACGCCGATTTGGTTGATTGATTGTCCGCTGGGTCCGTAAAATTTGGCTGTGGTCAGACGGATACCGCCGCCGGAGATGTTCAAGGGAAAGATGCCTTGGACGCTGCCTTTGCCATAACTTTGAGTTCCCACCACGGTACCACGTTTATTTTCGCGGATGGCGGCAGCCAAAATTTCGCTGGCACTCGCCGAGTTTTCGTCGACCATGACCACGAGGGGCATTCTCCAGGTTCCGGCCAGGTCGGCGCGGTGTGTGAAGTCTTCCAAAGGATTGCGGCCCTTGGTGGCGACAATCACGCCGCTGCCCACAAAGCGATCGGCAATTTCTACAGAGGATGTCAGGAGTCCACCGGGGTTGCCACGCAAGTCGATGATTAGGGATCGCATCCCCTTTCGCTGGAGTTGCCACAGAGCGGCATCAAAATCGCGAACTGTTGTCTTTTGGAAATTGGACAAACGGATGTAACCGACGCCATTCAGTTCATCAATGATCGTGACGCCATCGACACTGGGGATCTCGACGCGGCGGCGCTGCAGCATCAATGTGCGAGTGGTTGAACCACGAGTGAACGAGACGCGAACAAAACTCCCTTCGACGCCCCGAAGCAGATCCGCGCATTTTTCACTGCCGACCTCCAGAACGGTTTGATCATCCACCGCCGTGATGCAGTCTCCGGCTACCAAGCCTCCTTTTTCGGCAGGGCCGCCGTGGATCACGCTGACGAGTTCCAAACAATCGGGTTTAGTTTTCAGTTCCACACCCAGCCCAACAAAGTTCCCTTCGATCTGAGACATGGTTTCGGAGTATTGGTTGTCAGATAGGTATGCCGAGTAGGGGTCGAGGCAGCAGATGGCTCCGCACACGAACTCGAAATAAGTCGCTTGAGCGGGCAAGCCAATCGATTTTTGAAGCGTTTCAGCCGCATGAGTCGCGACCCAATTCGCGTCACTGCGTTGACGAACACTTGTGTTTTTCAGAGAGTCCGTCAATTGCGTGAACGCTTGGGAGATACGTTCGATCGGTTGGCTGGCAATATATTGCTTGCGGAAGTCACTGGACTCCAGGGCAACCTTCAGGCTCGTTAAACCGAATCGAGCGATTTCGTTCCAATTGGGTTCGTCGACATAATAGGCTTGGATTTTCAGGAGGACTTCGGAGTAAATGCCTTCGGCGACCTTGGAGTCCGTCCGCAGAACTTGGTTGGTAAAGCTGCTATCGGCGATGCGACGGTCCAAGTCGTAGTGGATCCGCGCAAGAGAGCGTCGTTGCAACAGTTGAGGATCTTGGGGAGCGGCCCGAAGGCCTTGTTGATACACGTGCAGGGCATCGGACCACTGTCCCATGCGTTCAAACTGGAGGCCTTGCTCCACAATTTGATCGGACGTGGCCAATTGGCCAGGAGGGGCAGTCAAAGGGGTTGCCGACGTTTGACCCCAACTGGGATTCGCCACTGCGAATAACGCAGTGCCCACGAGAAAACACACGAGTCGAATTGAAGTTTGCAAAGCAGTCTTCCGGTTACGTATTTCCATAATAATCTACCATCCGTTTGGACAACCCAGTTCGGAACTGCAGTTGGTTTTCGTTGGAGCGAAACCGCAGGACGTAGCTTAGGTCGATTCAGGAAGAAGATGCCCCAGTCGAATTTGCGATGCCTGAAACGCAAGGGGCCACCTAATGTGTAGGCGTAGAACAATAAATCACGTTTTTACCATGGTCAAAAAAATTGAAACGATTTTTGACCATGTGATCCTCACAACTCGGCAGCCTTAACAATCGCGTGATTGTTGTAGGAATGGCGTAGACTTTATGTCTCGCGGCTGGTTGTGAAGTGCGTCCCGGCACCAGAATTACGGGAGGGCCCGGAATCTGGTTCACTCGCTGGGAAATTTTTTTTGCCAGGGCTTTTTTGGGGTTGTTCTCGCCCCAATCATCAGACCTTGCCGCAAGATCGCTGCAATCCGAACCGAATCAAAATGACAGTTCAGACATCAACTGTGCGGACACGACGTCGAATATTAAATCCCCGGCAGGGCAATCATCGCTGCCGCCCGATGATACAAGGGTTGGAATGGATCCAACCAAGGTGGCTTTCTATCGGGCGGCGAAGGCAGATGGAGAACGTGATTGTTAGACCATCTCAGATGACATCGACATGGAGATCGTCGGGAAGTGCATCGAGGGCATCGGTGCTTTCGAGCGACGACGTTTCGACTTGATTTGCGACCATTCCTTGGTTACAGCCTCAAACACCGATGGCGTTTCGTAACGAGCGATTTTTTTACCGTCAGCGATGGGGCCAATCAGGCCTTTGAAAACGGGATAGCCGCGGAGAGTGAGTTCCGTATTACAATCGTCAATTCCCGTTTGATCGTATAATTCCAACATGGCGTCCATGCTCTCGAAATCTTTCACTCTCAATGAGCCGTCGGTTTCGCGGGAGACGATGCGGATTGTTTTGTCGAACATTGTTGCGTTTCCTAAATTCAAGGTATTGAAAACCACTTGGGT
>JBGSIY010000080.1:0-5652 GCA_041742275.1 Pirellulaceae bacterium
GGGGCTTGCTTTTCCTTGATTTGAATCTTGAATTCCATGGACTCATTCGCTCCCCAGTCATTTGGACGGCAGAAGGCCACCGCCATCGGTGAAGGCCACGTCACAACCGCCTTCAGCTTCGAAATCGAAACGTAAGCAGTACGATAATCCAGTGTATGGCTTGGTTCGCCATCACCACTTCACAATTTCAAGAAATCGTCCCTCCGCCGCGTTTTCTATCGCAATGTATCCATCTTGGACTAACCACCTGAGACAAACACGAATGGTTGTCTGGTCGAAACCCGACTCAGCTCCACAGCGACGTATAGTGGAATAGGAAGGCTGCGTCTTCCCATCGAAGCGGGAAAACCTTGGCTGCCTGCTTCGTGGCTTCGTGGTAGCGCCCGGCAATTCCAAGTGCCCAGGCGCGACGAGAACGCCATTCGCCGTTTTGATCGGCGGGAACATATCGCAGGGCCGCATCCCATAGGTTTACCGCAAGGGTCGCCGACGGGGCGTGGGTGGCACCCCATCGCCCCGGCGTGATTAAGAACTCCCAACTTCAACAAAGATCAGACGACCAGCCGTATTGATTTGGGCGGAAGACAGTTTCATACACGTTTTGCACAGCGACTGCATGGTCTCCACTTGCGCCTTATTGCTTCTTTAATATCCAGCGACTGAGTGATGATTTCATGGGTAGAAATTCGATTTGCCGCACTCTCAAGATGCGAACAATTCCGGTCACGATGATAGACCGATGGCCAACCATCGCCGCCAGTAGGGGATGGATTTGCATCTTTTCGCGTTCGAACGTAAACCAGTGAATCCACTTTTCGAGTATTCCGGCGCACAAAAATCAAAACGGTGTTGACGAAAAACCGCGTTAAAATGGCGTCGGCACCCCATCAAAAATGTAATGTTGGCCGTTTATTCAGCACCAAGGTATGGGCTGTGTTCATGGTTTCAGAAATCATTATTCTCTAGAGAAATAATTCGCCACGCTGTCCCATCCGATACTTGCAGCATACCGTCTTTGAATCGAATCGTTCCTGCATTTGAAGCATTTGCTTCATTGGCAGTATCGCCAATTTGTATCGATTGCCCATGGAATGCTGCTGTATCTTCGATTTCGGAGACCCTTGCGTCGAGAGTGATAATTTGGTCTTCAAGTGGAAAGAGGTCGGTTAACACCACTACTTCAGCCGCAGATATTCCGTCTAAAGATTCGGCATTGGCCGCGTTTCCTACCGTCGTATTGCCGTTAATGATGCTGTTAATAGCGTTTTGCAATGAAGCGAGGGACGTTCTGCCCTGTGAGTACACTTGTTGAGGCGATCCTATCACCTGAGCGAGAATCCATCCGGCCAAAACCAGCAAAATAGGCGAAGTTCGTTTCATTAATCTATCCTTTGTTTAAGGGGCTTTCGAAATCGGCAGCATGTAAATGTTAACGCTACCGATGCAAGAAGAAATAAGCTAGAGGGCTCGGGTACGGCCATCGCATTTGTGGTAACAAAGTCATCCAGGTTGTAAAGGAACATACCGCCGCCACCATGAGTGCTTAAGACTGCCGAAGAGAACGAATCAGTGTTATTCGAACGTAGTCCCAAAAACCATACTGAGCTTCCATCGGACAATGTCTGCTGGACAGAAGAAGCAGACAAACTCGCGGTAGCCGTGCCGGCTGTCAAGGTAAAATCACCGTCCCATAAAGGATCTAGACTGATAATGTAGAGGCCAAATCCGCCGACAGGCGCAAACGAAAATGAAATGTCGTCGCCATCCTGAAGTAGTCCCCCATCGCTAGTCCCTAAATAATTATCGCCTGATGTTGTTACAAATGAGTTTTCAACCGTCAGATCCACGCCTCCAAAGTCGTACGTAAATGTGACACCGTCAATTTCGTCATTGTTTGCTATTGAACCCGGTGTGGCAGTCTCAAAGTCAATAAGATGTACCGTGCCAGCGGCGTTATAAAATGCGG
This sequence comes from Pirellulaceae bacterium, assembly GCA_041742275.1. Lineage (GTDB taxonomy): Bacteria > Planctomycetota > Planctomycetia > Pirellulales > Pirellulaceae > BJ22. The sequence continues at coordinate 1,967 of JBGSIY010000080.1, forward strand.
CCCGATCTACGAATGAAATGATGCCGGCCGAGCCAATCTTGCAATGAAGTGCAACTAAAAACAGAACCGCTGCCCGATAGCTAAAACGTATTACTTTTTGCGTGTGCATGTTGTTCCCAATTTTGAAGCTTCGGTAATGGTGGTAGCGAGTGCAATGTGATTCGAAGAGCGAGTGTTCTTTATCTTTGGGCAATCGCTAATTTAAAAGTCTGCTAATAAATGCCTTTAAAATCTTTCCCAGAGTAATTTACCCAAGTTCGAATGTCAATTTTTTAAGGGAGCAGATCTTGTTTAACCACTTTTCGAAAGCTGGAAATGGATAGGACGGGATCTTAACGATAGGCCCAGAACGGCAAAACAGTCGTAAAAGCCGCTGTTTTGCCAAACGAGGGGGATTTGCCGTTTGGATTTAAATCGGCGGAAAGGCAGTCGGGGATATTGCGTGCTTCGATTATGGCTTGCGACTCGCGATGACAAAATGCCAAGCCATTGGGGTGAGCGTTTTTTGGCGTAACGTTCCCAATTCCCATTTTTTTGAAATTTCTATCCCCGCCCGATGTGACGGACCAAAGGTGTCTTGGGCGGAAGTCAGAATCGACGGATGTTTATGAATTGCCGTTGATTTTGAGGTATGCAAATGCGTATTCGAGCTGTTGAAAAAGTAACTGGCACAACACGGTTTTTTGAAACCGATTGGAATGACTCCTATTACCGAGTCAGAAGTCGGAACGCAAGCGAGTATCTCTTTTATGTTGAGGCAGCGTTTTATCGAGTCTTCCAAAGATACTTGGATTTGTATAGGTACGAATGGGTCTTTGAGCGGTTGGTGCCAATGGACGCCGCGGCCTGGCTACTTGATTCTTACCATGAACCTTCCAATTTGGTCGCCAATTGTTTGGCAGCAGAATTCGCCGAACTTACCTTTGGAAGAATTGCATTTCAAATGGGCGATGATGATCGCGAAGTAACAGTTGACGGTGAAGAGTCAGCAAAGCTGGAGTCTGCCGAAAACAGCGATGTTGGATTGGGGTTTTCTTTCGGGCCGGAAGTGAGTTGTGCAGCAACGTCTGCGCTAGCGAATGCTGATTTAAAGACCGAGTGGCTACTAGAATCGAGAAATTTGATTATGCAATATGACAATGGCGAAAAGCCAAAGAGAGAGCTGGTCAAAAGGGTTCGGAATTGGTTCAAGCGTGATTGGGATCGGCTCAGGGCTTCGGGAGTTCCTTGGTGGAAGGAATTTGCCTTGAGCGAACAACAAGAACTGCTTGACCTTCGCGTTCGATTTCAGGAATTCTGGAATGCCTCGCGACACAAATGACGGGCACAAGTCTTCTAGGCTCTCCAATTCTCTGTGACGCAAAAAAAATCCGGTCGTTGCACAACAGATAGTGCCATCTTTTGTCCGCCACAAGCGATCTAAAGCAGCTTTTTTGCTTCTTGTGTCATTCGTCCATTGCTAAGTTCTATGCGGCCAACCATTTTCGGTTGGTGAATCATTTTGCATGGAGACTTAGATGGAAAAAACGAACTCGTTTTCGACCTGCCTCAACCGAAGAGAGGCGGCGGATTACCTCCGCATTTCAACACGTTTACTGGACAAACTCGCATCAACAAATCGCATTGCCCGAATAAAGATTGGCGTGAAAACTGTCTTTCGGGTTTCTGACCTCAACGATTTTCTGAACTCCAATGTCCAATCACCCAGGAAGGAGGATTGAGAAATGGGACGAGATAAATGGATAAGAGTGGGGCGAAAACTCAGGTGCCCGCTCTGTGGTCGGCCAGATTGGTGTTCGCTGGCCATCAATGGGACGGCAGTGCTCTGCCAACGAGTTGAAAGTGGACGGCGAATTGGTGACGCCGGATGGCTTCACCGAATAGAAGATCACCGAGTATTGCCCATAAGTATCCGCAACCAAATTTCCACCGTGAGTCCTGTTCGAAGAGACGTCGATTGGACAGGCTTTAATAAGCAGCTTGTCCTTTCATTGGATGATTCGAATGCAAGCAGGCTTTCCGAACATATTCGAATCTCCAAAGCGACCTTGCGTTTAATGGAATGGGGGTGGTCGCAGCGTCAGTCGACTTGGACCGTTCCTATGCGATCAGCCGACGGACGTATCATTGGGATTCGAACTCGAGCCCGATCGGGGGAAAAACGAGCCATCAAGTCTAGCGCGTCAGGGCTATTCTTTTCCCCTGAGCTCATTCGATCGGCTCGATCTGCCGAAGTATTGCTGATCTGTGAAGGTCCTACCGACACGGCCGCGTTACTCGACATTGGCATCCACTTTGTTGTTGGTCGACCATCATGTAACTCCGGCGTCGAGCTAATCGCACAACTCGTTGCGCAACGCTGCTTTCGCCGCGTTCTCATTGTCTCGGACTCCGACACTCCTGGGTTACGTGGATCTTCAATATTGGCCACGGAATTGATAACGCGAAACTTGATCGATCCCGATTCGATTGGTATCTGCGTGCCGCCGCACGGAATCAAAGATTGCCGCGCCTGGTATTGCCACGATTTCCAGGACTTGGCTCGAACACTGGCGATCAAAATTCACGAACTTCAACTCAGCGGAATCACATAAATGCAGATCAACAGCAAAAAAGACCCTTGGCGAAACCAATCAGGAAATAGCGACACAGCAACAGAGTTTTGTGGCGACTCAAGACTTGGGGTGTTGTACAAACCGTTTCCGACAAATTGCTTTCCAAGCATAGCTGCCGAATTTGTCAAGGAAGGTGCAGAAGCGATTGACGTCGACGAGGCGATGGTCGCCTTGCCTTTCCTTGCGGCCAGTGCTGCCTGCATCGGTTCGGCCCGCGTCCTGCGGGCAAAGTCGACTTGGCGCACCGCGCCGATTATCTGGACTTGCGTCGTCGTCAAATCAGGTTCGGCCAAGAGTCCCGCAGCGAGGTTGACGATCGATATTCTCAAAGAGATTTGCGACAAGTGGAACGCCGAATTTCCACCTCTGGCAGTAGGAGCAAAAAATGAAGGCAAAGCCGATTCGACGCGAGAACGCCGACTCATAACCACCAACGGTACTTTAGGGGGAATTGCTTGCTTACTGCAGGATAACCCTAAAGGGATCATTTACTACGCCGACGAGTTGGCAAGTTGGATGAAGAGTCTCGGAAAGCAAAATCCAAATAAAGGGGACGAGTCTGATGAATGGAATGAACTTTATGATGGTCAATCCTTTTGGCACGATCGAAAATCGGCGAAAAGCAATAAGGTTCGTTTCGCCAACATTTGTATCACTGGCAGCATCCAACCATCTCGATTGTTCCGTATCTTTGGTCAGGACCACTTGGATTCGGGATTGGCTGCGCGAATCTTGTTTGCAAGGCCACCGAGCCGAATTCGAAAATTGACTGACGCTGAACTTTCAATTCAGACACGCAATCGATTGCGCGAGCGCTTGTATGAGTTGTTAAAACTTCACGCCGACTATCAATCCCCATCTTGGAGTCCTTTGGAAGTGACTTTAGATTCCTCGGCCTATGAGCTGTTCCGAGGATTTCACGATGAGCACCAGCATCGTGTCGCGGCTGCCGACGGGGCTCTCAATGCCGCATTTGCCAAGCTGACAGGAGTTGCGTTAAGAATTGCGTTAGTTATTCAACTGCTGGAGGATCCCAGTAGTCAATCGGTTTCACTGAAGACTATGGAGCGA
>JBGSIY010000081.1:0-3581 GCA_041742275.1 Pirellulaceae bacterium
TGCAGAATTTATGGCGATTCCCACTCGTCATGGCTGTTCAATAAACATTGTTGGCTTCCGTTTGATTAACAAATCGTCGGTTAGGAATCAGGAGTTGAAGGATGCTTGAGTTTGCCTACGAGGTTATTCGCCCCGTCAATTTCCCAGCAACGATGTTGCTGGGGATGGTGTTCATTTATTGGATGATGGTGATTTTGGGTGCCTTGGGTGTTGATTCGTTGGACTTGGACGCCGACTTGGATGCGGACGCTTCTCCTTCGGGTGGACCTTGGATGGCGTTGTTCAAGTTTTTCCATTTGGGTGATGTGCCGATCACGTTGTTCATCTCGGTATTTGCCTTTTCCTATTGGTTTATCACGATCGTATGCAATCACTACATAAATACGGAATGGAGTTGGCTGGTCGCCTTTTACTGTTTCGTGCCGTGCCTGATCTTGAGTCTGGCCCTGACGAAGTTAGTCGTGGCCCCTACGGCACCTTTTTTTCGGAAATTAAATGCTGAAGGCAATCAAAATACAAATCTGCTCGGAAAGCTTGCCATGGTCTCCACTTCAGAAGTGACAGATTCGTTTGGTCAGGTTTCCATTCAACAAGATGGGCCCCCTATCGTGTTGAACGTCCGTTGTCACGGCGCGCGATTGATGAAGGGCGAAATTGTAGAGTTAATTAGTTACGACACGGAATCGAATACGTATTTGGTTCGTTTAGCAAAATAGTTGAGGTCATTAATGTCTGAATTTAATTTGTTATCCCAAACAGAAATCGGTTTTTGGACCGTATTGTCATTTTTTGGAATCACCTTTTTTGCCATTCTGTTGTTCGGATTCTTTATTTTATTGGTCCGATGTTACAAAAAAGTTGAGCAGGGAACAGCCATCATTCGCAATGGTTGGGGGAAGTCGGCCGTCAGTTTCGGCGGGCAGTTTGTTATCCCCGTGCTTCACCGTCACGAATTAATGGACATTTCCGTCAAACGCATTGAGATCGACCGTAATGGTCACGATGGTTTGGTTTGTAAAGATAATATTCGCGCGGACATCAAGGTCGCTTTCTTCGTTCGCGTTAACAAAACCAACGAAGACGTGGAAAAGGTCGCTCAATTTTTGGGTTGCAAACGGGCCTCGGACGAAAAAGCCCTGGTGGCTCTCTTCGAACCGAAATTTTCCGAAGCGTTAAAAACCGTGGGCAAGCAGTTTGATTTTGTTGAACTGTACACATCGCGGGACCAATTTCGGGAGCAAATCCTCCGGATTATCGGCACGGATTTGAACGGCTATGTGCTCGACGATGCCGCGATCGATTATTTGGAACAAACCAATATTGAACAACTCAATCCCAACAATGTTTTGGATGCGGAAGGTATCAAAAAGATCACGGACCTGACGGCACGGGAACAAGTCCTTGCCAACCAAATTCGCCGTCAGAAGGAAATGACAATCACCAAACAAGACGTCGAGGCCCGGGAAACCATCCTCAATCTGGAACGTCAACAAAAAGAAGCAGAAGAAAAACAGGCCCGCGAAATCGCGGAAATCACGGCGCGGCAACGAGCCGAAGCGGAAGTCGTGAATTCCCAAGAACGCCAACGCAGCGAACTGGCACGAATTTCTGCCGAAGAAGAAATTGCGGTGGCCGATGAAAACCGCTTACGCGCCATTGTCGTCGCTGCAAAATCGAAAGAACGCACCGAGGCCGTCGAAACAGAACGGGTCGAAAAAGACCGTGGCCTCGAAATTACGGAAAGAGAACGCGTCGTTACCCTGGCTCAAATCGACAAAGAGAAGGCCGTTGAGGTCGAGAAAAAGAACATCCAAGACGTCATTCGCGAACGAGTCGTGGTCGAACGGGCTGTTGTCGAAGAAGAAGAAAAAATCAAAGACACCCGCGAATTCGCCTTGGCCGATCGGAAGAAAAAAGTCGCGATCACGGCTGCCGAAGAATCGGCACAACAGGATTTAATCAAAACGGTAAAAGCCTCCGAAGCAGAAAAAGATTCGGCCCAATTCGCTGCCCAATCTGTAATCATTCGAGCCGAAGCCAATCGTACCGCCGCCGAAAAAGAAACCGATGCCAAAAAAATGCTGGCCGATGCGTTGCGTGTCGAGACGGCAGCAACGGGGTTGGCCGAAGCCGAAGTCATTCAGAAAAAGGCCGAAGCCCAAGCTCGCGGGAAGGAAGCTTTGGCCGTGGCGATCGGCAAAGAAGGAGAAGCCGAAGCTCATGTTCTGGAATTGAAATTTGCTGCTGATGCCAAAGGAATTACCGAGAAAGCAGAAGCCATGAAACTGTTTGATGGCGTCGGTAAAGAACACGAAGAATTTAAATTGCGATTGAACAAAGACAAAGAAATCGAGTTGTCCGCCATTTCAGTTCAAGAAAAAATTGCCGAGGCTCAGGCCCGAATGCTGGGAGAAGCGTTGAAGTCAGCTAAAATCGACATCGTGGGCGGCGACAACGAGTTCTTTAACAGCCTGATCCGCTCGATCACTGCCGGCAAACAAGTCGACCGTTTGGTCAATGGCAGCCAAGTCCTCAGCGAGGTCAAAGGCACTTTCTTCGGTGGCGATAGCGAAGACTTCCAATTCCAAATTCAAAAGTATGTCGAGATGTTTGGAGTGTCCTCCAACGATCTTAAAAATCTCACCATCACCGCGTTGTTGGGCAAACTGATCGCTCAAGCGGACGGAGGAATTCGCTCCCAGCTGGAAGGGTTGCTGAAGAGCGTCGTCCAATCTGGAGTGGGGAATCAAACCGCCGAGATGCTAACCTCGACCGGCAAAGTCACACGTAGCAAATCCTAAGTGAAATCGGATTGGCACCAGGAGCGATTCGGACCGCCCTGGTGCCACCCCGACCGATTGCTCCCAGTTTAATGACCTTCGTTCTAGTGAATTGCTTGCGGGATGGCCAAACAGAATCCAACCACAAAACCGACAACGAATTCGGCTGCAGCGACCACCAATCCAATGCAGTTGGAAAAGGGCACGTATGAGATCATCCGTCAACGCATGGAGGGGCAGGGCGGTGAGCTCAAGGCTCGACTGAACCAACTGAATGAAGCTCGACGAGCCGTATTCGGGGCCGTTCCCACGCAACTCCTCTCCACTGAGCGGATCACCACCGAAAATAATTGCATTCCTCGCGACATGGTTCCGATCGGTGACCGTTTTATCTTCGGTTACAATGTTCAATTTGGTCTGAAAACGGAAACGCATCTCGAGGATGTGTTTGCTGTTTACTCCTTCTCCGACCAATCGTTTCACGAACAGCCTTTGGATTTGCTGGGGCAAGCTCCCTTCCTGAACGACTTCAAACAACTCTACAAGTATTACAAGGAGACGCGGTTTTCGAAATTCTTTGTCAACGCCCCTTATGTCTATTTCGTTTTTCAGGTCGGTAAAACGACCCGAGACATCAAGGCCTTCAAATGGTTGATGCGTAATAACGCCTTAGAATACGTCGACAATCGCAGCGAGTTTGAAGTACGCCTACCTCCTCAACATGGATTTGAATGGAAACGAGCAGGCCGTGACCTTCATCGGACCGGGCGACATCCACATATTTCTATTGAAGATATTGTC